>JBGPRA010000001.1:0-43347 GCA_041489375.1 Bathyarchaeia archaeon
GTCCACCAGTCCGGGGAGAGGACCCGGATTGGAGGCGTCTCCGGGCCGGGTAATAAGAGGCTCCGGTGGGCGTTGGTGGAGTCGGCTCAGACCGCTGTTCGGCATGATGCTAGGTTGGGAGGTATGTTTGAGCGGGTGTCGAGGCGGAGGGGCGCTGGGTGTGCTGTGGTGGCTGTGGCTCACGAGATGGCCCGGATCATGTACTTCATGCTGGTGAGGGAGGAGCCGTATAGGGGCGAGAACAGGGGGTTGACGGAGAGAAAACTTAAGAGCATGAGTAAGAGAGCGTATGATGGCCTGCGGAACTAACTGGGATGCTGCCCGGGCACCGTGTGCTGAAAACGTTCTCATAGGAGCGCGCGCGATTATTTAGAAAGAATGCTCATGCGCAACTATTTTTTTTTGGGGTTGCGACTATTATAAAACTACATACTTGAAAGATCTTCAACAGTTTACTTCCAGACATTTTTAAAGAGACTTACCCAGTTCTCGCCTAAAATTCCCTTTATCTCTTTATCAGAATATCCGCGCGCTACGAGGCCCTGGGTAAAGTTAGGCATGTGTTCGAGCCAACCATAGCCCCAGCTCTTATCCATCGCTGTGTGGTAAGCGACATCGACCCTGCCAGGGTATTTCCATATATAGGCGCCTCGCGTGACTGAGTTCCTGTAGTCAAGATCGCTGCCAAAGCCAACATGCTTTACGCCAACGAGCTTGACTACATAGTCGACTTGATCCATCAGGTCGTCGGTGAGGGTCGTGGGCTTTCCTGTCTTAGCGAAGAAAGGAGTCACGCCGACCACGCCACCCTTTTCTGTACAAGCCTTGAGAGCTTCGTCTGTGCGGCCGCGGCCTAGAGCGAGTTTCACGAACCTATCCCCACCAGCCCATTTCGCGTATGGGCTGAGGTCGCGGGGAGTCGTAGCCCTTGGGATGACGTGGGTGAAGCTCACTGGTTGCTTTGAGAGTTCAATCGCCTCCATTGTGCTCCTGTCACCAACGTGACTGAGGTCGATGAGCATCCCTCTCTTGTTCATTGCCTCAACAAGGCTGACTCCAAAGTCTGTGAGACCGCCATCTACCCGGTCCCAACATCCATCCGCGGCGTCGCTTCGGTGGTAGCTGAGCTGTATGATCCTGACACCCATCTCCCAGGCGATCTCGAGGAAGGTTGTCTTTGCCTCAAGGAATAGGCTATCCTGAGGCCCGAGGATCAGGGCCGACTTCCCTTCCTTCTTAGCCTTCTCGATGTCTGCTGCCTTGCGGACTATGAGGGTCTTGTCCTTCTTCTTCTCCGCCCATTCGTGAACTTCGGCGACCTCTCTCATAGCCTCACTTAGGGTCCTCTGCATGCAGACAGTGGCATTGCTCGCTGTCACCCCACCCTTCACCATATCATCCAGCATCAGGTCCTCCCCAACATAGTCGATGAATGCAACGATGCTTGCATCGATGACTATGCTCTCCCTGTGCAGTGCTTCAGCATGCGCCAACTCGTCTTTTGTTAACGATAGATAGCTTCTAGGAGTCATGAGGGATCAACGACGCGAGTGAATAAAAGAGGTCTCAACGTGGCACACGCATTTTCTGGTAGACGTGATTAGAACATCAACACTATTACGGATACGTTTATTCACACCTAGTTTGCCTATGGTTTAATTCGAGCTGGGGTTGACCCTTATGAAGGTAGGAATATTCATCCCGGTATACAAGGAGTCGGATCAGCTCGAGGCGCTCATCAAGACACTCATCACTGAACCCTACCCGGATAAGGAGATAGTCGTTTGCGTAGACGAGCCGACACAGAAGACAAAGGCTACTATTGCAGAATTTGAACACATAGTAAAGTTTAGAGTTAGCTCGGAGAGACTCGGTAAGGTCACCGCCCTCAATAAGGCTGTTTATGAGACCCCCTGCGACACCCTCCTGTTCCTAGACAGCGACGTTGAGATCCGCTAGGAGGGATTCGTTAGGCAAGTTGTGGATGAGTTGAGCTCCTTTGACCTCATCGAGATAAAGAAGAAGGTAATTAGGGACTCGTTCATCGCGCGAATAGTTAACTACGACTACCTGAGTGCCAATTTCACCAACCTCCTCTTCTCAAATTACCTAGGTAGGTGCCTTGCCTTCAATGGCTCCGCCTTCGCCATCAAGAGAAGCGCGTGGGAGACACTCAACGGCTTCGGAAGGGAGATATGCGAGGACCTCGGAATGGCGACTCGCACATACATCGCAGGGCTCAAGTTTGGCTACGCTGAGGAAATCGAAGCGCATAACAAGGTCTCCCCTAGCTGGAGGGTCTGGATCAACTAAAGGAGGCGGTGGAGCACAGGCCAAGCCCACTGGTTGTAACGTCACTACAGAATGCTAGCGAGGAGTCTCCTCGAACACCCTAAGGTCTTGTTCGCTACCATTCTCATAATCTTCCCAAGCATACCGATGATGGCGGCCACATTCGCCTTCCCTGATACCCTCTGCGTCGACGCCATAAGCTTCAGCCTCATACTGCTGGCAGGTAGGAGATTACTCATCCTACCCCCCGTTGTAGCGATGCTCCTCGGCGTGGCAACTATCAAAGCCTTCAGCGTGGTGATCCTCCTTTTCACCGTGTTCTCGATGGTTTTCTATACTTCGCAAGGCGCCTTGGCTACGTATTCTCTCTTCCTGAATTCGTGTTTTTCTTCTTCGTCTACAACCCATTATGGCTCACTATATCGATTGCGAGTCTTCTCCGTGTCATTATCTGGAAAAATGGCCTTAAAATCGACTGGAAGTTCTAGACGAGGAGAGCCTATTTTTTAGCAGCCCACAGCCCGTGATTCGAAATTCGTAAGAGTCGTTGACACCCCGCCATGTAGCATCCTAGCATCCCTATCCCTGAGGACACCAACGGGACGAGCCCAACTTCTTAGCTCCTCATCCACCCAATCAAGGTCATAACCCGTAGCCCTTAGCCTGTCCCTCACCTCCGGAGAGAACCTACTGTCTATGAATAGGCGGCTTGTCTCCCTCGTGCACCTTGGAGCCTCAATTGCCTCCTGTATACTCATCTTGAAGTCAACGACGTGGAGGATGACTTGCAGAACAGCAACGGGGATGTTCCTCCCACCGGGAGCACCTGTAGCGAGAATTGCTTCGCCGTCTCTTAGCAGGATGATGGGGCAGACATTCTGTATCCTCCTCTTCCGCCCATCGATGGAGTTAGCGTGTCCAGGCTCTGGGTTTAGACCGTACATTGCGTTGTTCATTGTTATACCCGTCTTCGGAACGACGACCCCTGAACCAAACGTGTTTACAAGGGTTTGGTTGACGCAGACCATATTACCCGCTTTGTCAGCGACGGCTAAGGCGGTAGTATGGTCGGGCTCGAAGGGCCATGGCTCCCCGAATCCGATCTTAGTCGCCTTGTTGAGGCTTATCCGACGCCTCTGCGCCTCAGCGTATGCCTTCGACACAAGTGCCTTCTGCGGGACGTTGACGTAGCCGGGGTCACCCATGAACTCAAACCTGTCTGCGAAGGCTAATCCGATGGCGTCCCCGACCAAATGAAGGTGCTCCACCGAGCCAAAACCGTAGCCAGGTAGATCGTAACCCTCCAAGATGTTCAGCATCTCCACTAGTGTCGTTCCGGCGTGTGTAGGGTCATAGACCACATCGTTCCCCCTATAGCTACCGGGCTCGGGCTCTGAGACTATTGGCTCATAAATGGCGAGATCCTCTTGGCTGATCAGGCCACCATTCTTCGCCATCTCCTCAGCTATGGCGTCGGCTATCCACCCCTTATAAAAAGCGTCTGTCCCGCCTTCAGAGATCGCCCTCAAACTCTTAGCGAGATTCCTCTGGACGAACATCTCGGGCTTTTTCAAATCGTATGTGAATGGAAGATATGGAAACTGAGAGTCGTGCAGGAAAGTCCGCCTCCACTCTGGTAGGTGCCAGAAGGTCTTCATACCTTGGAAGATGTGGGCTGCTGTCCACCAGCCAACCGAGAAGCCCTCCTCTGCGACGCTGATAGCTGGGACCATTACCTCGGAAAGCTTCATAGTACCGTAGCGCTTAAGCGCCTCTGTTAGCCCTGCGACGGTTCCTGGAGTCACGCATGCCTTGTGGCCAACGACATTAGCGTCTCCCTTGACGCTTCTCCATCCCATCCAGCCTGGCTCCTTCCTATCAGATAACTCATACATATCGGGCTTGCAATCCTTCGAAGGTCTGCCAACGTAGTCGACTATGATGTTCTCCCCTTTAGCGAGGTGGATGGCCATGACGCCTTCACCACCTATGCCGTTCATGGCGGGCTCTACAACGCAGTCCATGAATGCAGCAGCAACCGCCGCATCTACGGCGTTACCGCCACGCTTGATCATCTTGCATCCTGCCTCACCAATTAGAGTGTGCTTCGAGGCGACCATCCCGTTGGAGGCGACACCATCGTGTCTCCCTGGGCCTCCCCAACGCCTTAGCTGGTAAATGAACTGAGAATCGGACATGATCAATAATCTGTTCAAGTGTTTAAACTCCTTTCCGTGGTTGGGGTTAAGCTTGAATAGAGGTATTGTACATGGCTTACCTATGTCTGAGAAGCTTCAGGAGTTCCTTGCAACAGGGAAGGACTGGGCGAAGGTCAAGACCACCGTCCCCGGCGTATTTATACAGAAGCTCCCATCCTACCACGGTCAGCCTCCCCGCCTCGCCATCGAGGTCAACCCCGTCGACGCATCTGGCGCACCAACGAAGAGGAAAGGCCTCCTCATCCGCGACGTCTCCGAATACGAAGAGTTCAAAGAGATACTCAGCAACGAAAAGATGGAAACCGTCTTCGAGATGCTTGAAAAAGTCAACCCACCCACGTTAAAGAAACAGAAGGGTGGACTAGAGGACGACATCATAGACATCTAACCCAAAACCTCTTCTCCTCACCATTCCCTCTACCTCCATGAGCGAAAAAGACAGCCTGCTTGAGCTATTCTATCGCCTCGTGGAGGTTCAGGCGCCTTCCGGCTTCGAGGAGCCAATGATGAAGGCTTTCATCAATGAGATCACACCCTTCGTTGATGAGGTACATGGAACACCACGCGGGAATGTCATCGCGACCCAAAATGGCACAGATTCTAAAGCACCAAAGGTCGCCCTCGTCGCACACCTCGACCAGATAGGCTTCATTGTCTTCAACGTCGACGCCTCAGGCTTTGTCCGGTTCAGGAAGATCGGCGGGAGTGTGACCCGTGCCATCCAGGGGCAGCACCTCCAGATTCTTACCGAGAAGGGACCAATCATCGGCGTAGTCGGGTTAAAGCCCGGCCACATAACAACTCCAGCCGAGGCTAATACTATCCCCCAGATCGAGGAGATGTACATAGACGTAGGCGCGCGTAGCAGGGATGAGGTCGAGGCGATGGGAGTGCAAAACGGGATCCCCATCAGCTATGCTAGTACCTCATTGAAGCTAGCTAACGGCCTCATCGCCAGCCCTAGCGTTGATGATCGCGTGGGCTGCGCCGCTCTAATACACATCGCTAAGACATTTTCTAAGAGACGCCCCAAGGCTACCGTCTACTACATCGGCTCCGTCGAAGAGGAGATTGGACTCAGGGGAGCAGCGACATGCTTATACGACCTCGACGTCGACCTGGCGGTAGCCGTTGACACATTCCCCGCGGGATACCAACCCGATGTCAACATGAGGGACCTATACTACGAGGTGGGAAATGGTGCAGGTCTTCACGTTGGCAATCAAGCAGACAGACTACGTATTCAGAGTCAGCAGGTTCTTAGATGGTTGAGGAAAACCGCGGAGGCCCACGATATCCCACATCAGGTTGGCATAACAAGCGGTAACAACGATGCTATAGAAATGATGCAGACAAGAAACGGCGTTCCCTCAGCAGCAATCGGCATCCCACGCCGCTACAGCCACAGCCCCATCGAAGTCTTCGCATACAGCGACCTTGAGAACCTCGTGAATATCGTCACTATTGCGATAAAAGAACTGAGCCCCAGCTTCACGACCATGCGCATTTGACTGGAGAGAGTATGCGACCAGCTCAAGAGTTATGCAACAGTTTTCTACCCGAACGCGCTCAGTTCACATCGGTGAGACCCTTGACCAATGCCCAACTACTCAGAATGACGGGATACTTACTGAAGGAGAATTACTTCGACAAGGCTGTGCTACCAGTTGGTTCGACGGAGTACCATGGTGAGCACCTTCCATTCGGAACGGATACACTCGTTGCAGATAGCCTAGCACAGGCAGTGTCACAACGAGTAGAGGGAATGCTCTGCCTCCCCGTCCTCCCAATCGGGATGAGCCGCCACTACGCAAGCTTCCCCATCTCACTCACTCTGTCAACCGAGACGCTGATCCACGTTCTGAACGATGTGATCGACTCCCTAAATCAGCATGGTATCAGAAGGTTACTCATAGTAAACGGACATGATGGTAATATTCCCGCCATCGAGACTGCTTCACGTGAGTACAGATTTGATCACCCAGAGATGAAAATTGCCGCTCTCGACTCATGGTGGGTCACAGCGACGGAGCTACTTCCCGAGGGGACCTTCGAGGTTTGGGATGGGCTCGGCCACGCTGGCGAAGGAGAGACAAGCATTATGCTCAAAGTGGCGCCGGAACTAGTCAATATGAGCAAGGCGAGAGGTCACGTACCTAGCCTCCCCAAGCACGTCGGCGTCAAGTGGCTATTCAAGGAGATAACCCCGTATGGTGTCACGGGTGATCCCACGAAGGCCACTTCCGAGAAGGGCATACTAATGTGGAATGCTCTCGTCGACCACCTTGTATCCTTTATACATGATATGGATGAGGCGGGATGGGTAGTCGATAAAGAGACCTAACCACTCTATAACGGTAGCGCAGGTGTTTTATTGCGAACTCCATAAACGCTAAGCGGGATAACATTGAAAGTGCTCGTACTGGGCACCGGAAAGATGGGCTATGGTCTCCTGAAGGACCTCGTAGCCCAGAAAGAGGTTGAAGAAGTCGTCGCCGCTGACGCAAACGTCGAAGCAGCAAAGAATGTCGCTAAGAGGGTCAGCAGCGAAAAGGTGAAGAGCTGTGAGAAACTCGACGTCACCGATAAGAAGGCGACTGTGAAGCTCATTAAGGGCTTTGACGTGGTCGCTGCCGCGATCCCTAGGACGTTCTGCGACCAAGCCATCTCCGCCACCATCGAAGCGGGTGTAAGCTGGGCGGACATCGCCGCTGACTTCAACATGGTCTTTAGCCTAAATGACTCAGCTAAGAAGGCTGGAGTGACTGTGGTCCCCCACATTGGCCTCGATGTTGGCACTGACAGAGTTCTACTAGGCGTGGGCTCCCGTAAGCTCGATAAGGTCGAGAAGCTCTATGTTGCTTGTGGCGGCTTCCCTCAGAAGGGGACACCCGGCTACTACAATCCCCTCAACTACAAGATCAGCTGGAGTTGGCCCTTCGCTATCTCCGGCAGTCTAGGCACATGTAAGATACTTAAGAACGGCAAGATCGTCGAGGTCAAGGTCCTCAGCGATCCTACTCCCATCGAGTTCCCGGAGCCCTTAGGTAGATTGGAAGCGTTCACAAACAGCGGCCTAATGGACACTGTGGAGCATCTCGGCCTCAAGGGTGTGACGGGTGCCTACGGGCAGACGATTAGATGGCCGGGTCACTGCGAATTGTGGACGAAACTTAAAGATCTACACCTAATGGACAAGGATCCGTTGATGATTAAGGGCGTCAACGTTAGTCCCTTCGACTTTTGGGTGGCGCTCGGCGACAAGTACCTCCAATACGATGCCGACGAGGGTGACGCAATCTGCCAGCGCGTTATCGTCAGTGGGAAGAAGGACAGCGCCACCGCGGCTTATACATACGAGTTCGTCGAGTTCCAAGATTTCAAGAACGGCCTTTCCGCTATGGCGAAGACGACAACTTCCCCCTGCAGCATCGTCGCGCAGATGATCGCTAAAGGCCAGATGAATAAACCCGGCGTAATCCACCCAGCAAAGATTGGCTATGATGAGAAGCTCTCCAATATCTTCTTCGCCCAGATGGCGAGGAGAGACATAAAAATAACCGAGAGTTTCACAAGCCCCTTCAACTAGGCTCTCTCAAATCCTTTTAGGTAACTCTCGATTGCCACATAGACTCCCATGGTCTACTTTTTATGAATGGTCCAGATAACTATGAGTAACAAGAGGTCAAAGGATGGTATCCAGCGCGCGCAATTTAGTGTATCCCTCGAGTTTCTCTTTTTCGATGTAGTACCAAAGTTGATATAACACCATTCAAGTTCATCTCTAGTTTTTTGGTTTGGCTCCACTCTTGGAGCCACGTGAATAATTGGCGGGCTAAGATTTATTGATTGTTATAACTTTTGAGTTAAGGTGTGTGATTTCGTGATTATGCAAGAAGTAAATAGCCCTATCTTCACTTCCGCCTGATACTCGAAAAATCTTAACCCAAAGTGAATTTGGTATAAGCCTCATCTTACGTGCAATCATCTTATCCTGAGTCCCACCTGAGAATTGAAGTAAATGTGCAATTTGTATGTGGTATTTGGTTTACGTGCACGCCATATATTAGAACCTAATCTTCTTTTCAGCGAATATGTGATCAACCGCATGCTCTAGTCTCTGTTTGAGCGCGCTTGACCTAAGCCTTAGCTATTAATATGTGCACACGAAAATTAGTTAAACAATGAGCATAACAGTAGATTCTTTACAAAAAGGTGATGAAGAAGAAGTAATTAATTTATTAACTCAAGTCTTTGGTAGATGGCCTGGCTACGAAATATATTGTAGTAAAAAAAGATTTTGGGAGTGGAAATACCGTGATAATCCTTTGAATACTGAAGAAATTGTTGTGGGAAAAATTGATGATGAGATAGTTAGCTGTTATCATCGAATGCCTATCCGAGCCAAAATTGGCTTAAACATCTACTTGAGTTCGGCTGGCACCGATGTTGCAGTTCATCCCAGTGCTCGAGGTAAAAGACTGTTAAGTATAATGCAGGACAGATTATTTGTTGACGGGCAGAGGAAGAGAGTCAATCTTTATTGGGGAGTATCCGGAAACCCGATTATAGTATCGAAAGGTAAAAGAGAAAACTATGGCGAATTTCCTTATAAGCCATTTATATATTTCAAAATTAAAGACTTTAATTTACATCTAAGAAACTCTGGACCATATAATCATATCGAGAAAATAGGTTACCTCGTAATGAAAAACGTCATTGATGCTAAAAAATATTTTATAAGTAAGAAATATGTTGAATCTGCTATAAAAATCAGTGAGATAAAGGAGTATGGATCAGATATTGACGATTTCTGGAAAAACATAATTGATAGATATAATTTCATATTTTTAAAAGATAAAGATTATATGAATTGGAGATATTGCACACCTGATGTGGTAGAGTATAAGAATTTTGTTGCATTAATAAACGATGAAATAGTAGGTTACTTAGTCATAAAAATTGAAAAAGGCAAATATTGTAGAGGATATATCGTGGATTTGTTAACTAATAATGATTTTCAATGCGTTTATGGGTTGATGGATGAAGCTATGAAATATTTTAAGCACAATAACGTGAATTATATTGGCTTTAACATGATAGATAAAAGCTACTATAGTAAAATAGCAGATTATTATGGTTTCATTAAAAGGCCTAAAAGTTTGTACTTCCATTATAACCGTGAGTACATCGGTATCGGGGATGATGAAGTAACTTTTCAGAGTAGTAGCGCAGATAAACTCTACTTTTGCAGTGGCGACACCGATGGGGTATAAACATATTATTCCATAAGATACACGCACAGAAGGGTATGTGTGGGGACTATAATCATATCCTCAGCTCCACCTGATACTCAACCGTGAAACTGAATGGTTGAACGTACGGGAGTAAAACCCAACGAGGAAATCGATGAGGCATCAGTCAAGGAATGGGTTGGGAATTACCTCAACTATCTAAGAAACGGCGACGCGGAAGGATGGTCCTCACTATGGGAAGACGACGTGATAATTCTATAACCCAACATGCCACCAGTACACGGTTTAGAAGCATGGAGAAGAATGATTGAGCCAAGTTTCGGCAAGTACAGTAACAGCTACGAGACAATTGACTTGAAAATATATGCGAACACACCATGGCTTATGTCAGGTGGATAGGTGTGGCAACCAACGTTCCGAAGTCTGGAGGAGAGCCGATGAGGAACGAGAACAAGTCGGTGTGGTTGCTTAGACGGGGGCGTGATGGCTCGTTGAAGGCTGTTGAATGCATCTGGAGTCATAATCATCCCCCAAAAGGGGAGAGATCGTTCGTTTATGAGAAATAGCGTAAGTGTCATCTCGTCATTTGAGAATAGCCTTATCCTGAGTTCCACCCGATACCCTACCGCATGTGTGATTATCTCATACCTATAGTAGTACGGTAGACTCGCCCCCGCGCGTAATGAAGGTTTAAAGGGTCAATCTAACATTCTATGGGCACAGGTGTGTGATAAATAAATGGGGATGGATAATCTTAACAAATCTCCTAAAATATCCAGCAGAATATCAGGCTTCTACAAGATGCCTGTGGATGATCGAATAAAGATCGTCGCCGAACAAATCGGCCTAACGCCAGATGAGATCAAGCTCCTCAAGTCCGGGGGCGGCCTCGGAATTGAGCAGGCGGACCACATGACGGAGAACGTGATCGGCACAATCTCCTACCCCTTCAGCGTCGCGGTCAACTTCATGCTCAATGGAAGGGACCTCCTAATCCCTATGGCGGGAGAGGAGCCCAGCGTTGTCGCAGCAGCCAGTAACATGGCGCGCATAATGCGGAATGGCCTCGGTATCAAGGTAACCAGTAGCCCACCTATCATGATTGGGCAAATACAGCTCACTGACATCCCCGATATGAGGAGGGCCATCGCTGTCCTTAAAGAGAAGAAACAGCAAATCCTCGCAATGGCGAACGAAGTTGACCCAGTACTCGTCAAGTTCGGGGGAGGCGCGAAGGACCTCGAGCTCCGCACTTTAGAGACAGCCGCGGGACCGATGCTCATCTGTCACCTACTCGTCGACTGTAGAGATGCTATGGGGGCAAACGCTGTCAATACAATGGCTGAAACCCTCGCTCCCATGCTAGCTGAGCTAACAGGGGGAAAGTCCCTCCTACGCATCATCAGTAACCTCGCCGATAAGCGCACCTGCAAGGCGGAGGCGGTCGTGAAGAAGGAGGACTTAGGGGGTGAGGATAAAGTCGACAGGATCGTACAAGCATGGGCATTCGCTGACGCCGACCCCTATAGGGCTTCGACCCACAACAAGGGGATCATGAACGGCACAATCGCCGTCGCTCTCGCTTTAGCACAAGACCATCGCGCCGTCGAAGCTGGAGCCCACGCTTACGCCGCGAAAACGGGCAGATACCGAAGCCTCAGCAAATGGAGTAAGAACAAGGATGGCGACCTCGTTGGTGAGCTAGAGATGCCTATGGCTGTCGGATTAGTTGGTGGAGCCACGAGGAGTCACCCGATGGCGCAGATCGCTGTCAAGATACTAGGATGCACAAAGGCCCAAGAGCTGGGGGAGGCGATGACCGCCGTTGGCCTCGCTCAGAACCTCGGCGCCCTTCGAGCCCTCACACAGGAGGGCATACAGCACGGCCACATGAGGCTCCACGCAAGGAACCTCGTCGTCATGGCTGGCGCCACCCCCGAACAGATGGAGGAAGCGGTTAAGCAGCTTATCGACTCCGGTCAGATCCGGTTCCTAAAGGCTCAGGAGATAGTCGCCAAACTAAAGGGACAGGCTTGACGATTCTCATAGACGACGCTGGTACCGGCGACCTCCTCTGGGGAGTCGTCATCGGTGCCTACCAGCCTGAGACCGAGACCTTCATCTATGATATAATAGACGTCTCGTTCTTCAAGGAAGGAGCCTTCCAAGAGAAAAAGCACTTCGAGGAGGCCGCGAGGATCGTCCTGAACCTAGTCGAACGCCTTAACCTAAAGCCCTATGAGAAAATAAAGGTCTGCAAGGGCGACATCCTAAACAACGCCGCGGAGAAGCTGAAGGAGAGATACAGCGAGGAGGTGGTTGAGAGAGTGCACGTCGAGGGGCGCGCTCAAGAGCTCATCGAGGCAGCTTATATTAACGAGCTGAAGAACCTTGGGTATGAGCCGATACCCGATCGCATAGGTAGGTGGGGGAAAAGCTTCTGGCACATGTACGACTGGGTGAAGAAAGACCCAAATGAGCGGGTCAAGTGGGTGAAGACGGGCTTCCCCAACCTGAGAAAGTTCAAGATATTTCGGATGGGCTGATAATCTTATAACCCGTAGAGCGCCCAGATTCATCGAACAGCCTTGAAGCCCTGGCTTCTAAACATACTCGCCTGCCCCATGGACAAACACCACCCACTTGAGGCCTATTTCTACAGGTGGGAGACCTCCGAGGCCGAGATGGAGAAAATAGCAGCTGATGTGGGAAAGCCGAAAATGGAACGTGAGGATAAGTACAGGATACTTAAGAAGCAGCTTAGAGATGGCACCATAAGTCCGCCATCTATAAGCGCCATCAAAGACATAACAGGTTCAAAGGCAGCCAACACTCTGCTGGCAAAAGCCTCAAAGCTCCTCCAAGGTAAGCCGGAGTCGAAGGAGGACATCGACGCCTTGTACAGCTACATGAACGTCCCAGACCTCGGCGAGGGCCTCCTATTCTGCCCCGAGTGTGACCGTTGGTACCCGATAGGGAATGCAGTCGATTCAATTCCTGAGCTGATGCCTGACGAGCTAAGAGAGGAGGAAAAGGACCTAGAGTGGCTAAAAAAGTGGAAAGCCGTTGTACCAGAGAAGGTCCTGAAGAAGGGGAAACCCTTTAAACCGGGGTAGGCGGGGAGGGTGCATCGGGACTCTGCGCAGCAAGGGAGGGCGACGGAGCCGCTTGGTTTGATCTCCACGTCGTCCAGACATACCAGAGGGCGACTACGCCCCACACAGTAGCTACCACCTCAGCCAAAACCGCCCCCCACTGGCTTGCGTAGACAACCGAGAAATTGAAAAAGAAGTGAGCTGCAATTGCAGCACCAACATAAAATGGTTGTTTCTGTCTGAACGACTCGAGGACGAGAACGCTCATGCCAATGTGGAAAGAGATAGCTGCGAGTCTCTCCCAGAGCCCGATAAATGCCATCCACGCTGGAGTGGCGGCGATGGCATCTAACTGGACCGCAGTAAAGGATAGGGGATAGAAGTAGGCGCTTATTGCAGTACTAAGGACAGAGATGCCAACCAGTAGGATGGATTCGATGCCGCCGTGGCCAGCCCCATACATCAGGCCATCCTCCAACCTATGATCCTTAGTAAGGAATCGGAAAGCAAGCCAGCGGGCTCCCTCCTCAAAGACGCCGGCTGTGAGAGATGGTACGGCTATACTCAAGTAGATATAGAGTGCACCGTTGAAGTTATTGTAAACCCAGAGACCTGTGTATGTATTTATCGGCGTCCTCACGAGAAGAGCGATGAACCACATCGCGGCGCCGATGAAGAACACCCCATACTTCGCACCGATCTTGGAAGCGAGCCATAGACTCAGAAGCACCGGTATGAATATCTCTAGGAGCCCAGCGATGAGCAGAGAGAGGAAAAGCGTGAAGCTAATCATGGGTAGGTAGTCGGGGGGGGCGTTAATACGTTTACCCCCACCGTATTAATCAAAAACCGTACGCGTTTAGCGGCCTCTGCTCTTCGTTCTCTTTGGGCGGAGATTCTTACTATGACACTTTCGGCACTTAGTCGCAGCCTTTGAATTAGTTGCACCGCACTGTCTGCAGACTGTCTTAAATAGATGCGCTTCGCGACTGAGTTCTGTTTTAAATGGGTCACGTAGTGCCATTTCGATCCACCTTTCTAATGAGCTCTGAAGCTATACGGCTCGGAGTATATTATCTTTTCCCAGCACAAATGAATTAGAGAAGGACTCATTCTATCCAATCACTCTATAAAGTCTGACTGACTCAGGAAAAGAGATAAGGGAAAAAAGACGCCTTTACACGAAGTGGCCCGGAAATGATCGAATGGTTGGTCGCAATTTATTTCGCGAGCTTCATGGTCATTTCCATCTATACATTAGCACTGCTAGTGGTAATAATCAGATACAGGCGTTACAAGCCCCCTACCATGGTCGACATCTCAAAGGAGACGCCCAATGTTACTGTTCAGTTGCCCGTATACAACCCGGATAGGACTTCATTCATGCGGTGCATCGATGCAGTAGAAAAAATGTCATACCCTCCTGACCACCTCCAAATTCAGGTATTGGACGACAGCACCAAAGCAGAGGCGACCAGCTTCGTGAGGGAGATCTGTGAGTCAAGGGGCATCGAACTCATACACAGGGATACTAGGGAAGGCTATAGGGCGGGAGCCTTCGCCAACTCAATGTCAAGCGTACATGGCGAGTACATAACAATCATTAACGTCGACTGTATACCGCCCCCACAATTCCTTGAGAAGATGGTCGCTACTATACACGCTCACCCCAGCGTTGGTTACGTGATGTCAAACCACGTTTACCACAATAGACTATCAAACAATCAGACCCAGGTTACATCAATCATCCTCGACTTGGGCATAATGAACTTGAACGGACTATCGATGCTAACTGGTGGGGGCGTAGTGATCAGAAAGCAAGCAATTTTAGACTCAGGGGGCTGGCAAGGAGATACAATCTGCGACGACTACGACACAGGGGCAAGAATACTATCCCGAGGATACGATTCACTATTTCTAAGGGAAATGGAGTTCCCCTGCGAGGCTCCCGAATCATTTGATGAGTATAGGAGGACAACTGAGAGATGGGCGAGAGCCTCTGGCCAGTATATCCGGAAGGATATGGGCACGATACTCAGAGGAAAGATGGATAAATTCAACAAGTTCTTACTCCTCACGTTATCCACAGGCTTTATCCAGATGCTTGCTAGCGTCTTCAACCTGTTCACTGCGCTGGCCCTCATCAGGTTCAACTCTATACCAGGGAGTCAATACGCTGTTCTCTGGAGCATAGTCTCCGTAACCGGGTTCTCACTCTACTTCTACTACTATAACGTTACTAAATTCAGAGGTCTATCCATGAAAAGCAATTTCCGCAACCTAGTTCTAGCCGTAGTCATCGGATACGGCTCGATCTTCTTTGTAGCTTATAATTTACTCAAGGGGATCCTCGAGACTGGAACAGAAAGGGCTGTAATGAAGGTGAACTCCATGCCTGAGCATATCATCGTGGATGGGCTCTTCATTGTAGTCACTCTCTCCATATTTATTTTCGCGGTTTTCTATGGTAACACTATCTTAGCAGCTTATATGCTTCTCAACACAGTGGGGATAACTTTGATCAGAACAAACAAGGCATGACCCTACAACGGGGTGATGCTAAAGGCGACCGTAAAATACCCCATCCAGTAGACGAATAAATATGACATTATCCCCCAGCTCCCATTCACGAAAGCGAACATTATCCCAACTGAGGTGTAAACGAGCATAAACATCTCAAGCCATGGAAGCTCCTTAAGGACGGAATAACTGGACTCTATCTTGTCGCTCTTCTTCACTATATTGTACTTTGGGACTCTCTCATAGTGCCCTCCATTCTTCAAAAGCCCCTTTACCATCTCAAGAGATACTTTAGCAGAAATACCATAGCCGACGAGGGCGAGAAGCCCCATATACGGAAGCTTCTTCACGACGCTCTGTTTCTGCCACCTAAGCGTCGCGTAATAGAGAGTGAAACTGCTAAATGTACATACTCCGAATAGCCCGATATATAGTGGTGGGCTGATATAAGGGAACTTATTCATGGCAAGTAGGGGAACCGTTACGAGGAGAGCTATGAACATCCACATTATGACCATGTAGTAGGTGAGATGTATACTTGCCTCAACCTTCTGGAGAATGGTTCGGGGGCTCCTCCAAACGGCGCCCAGGAACTTTTTAGCACACTGAACGCTACCCCTCGCCCACCTACCCTGTTGGGTCCTGAATGCTGCCATGTTAGGGGGTATCTCACCCATTACTGTGAGGTCGCGGAGATAGAGTGTCTTCCAACCTTTGTTCTGAACCCTGTAGCTAATATCAATGTCCTCGCTAAGTATATCCCAGCTCCACCCGCCGACGTCTTTTATAGCCTCTGTCCTTAGAAGTCCTGCAGAGCCGTTGAAGTTGACTATCCCGATTGCGCTTCGCGCTGACTGTTCGATTATGTGGTAGGCATCGATACCAAGGGAGAATGCTTCGGTGAACTTGCTATAGTCCCTGTTGAGGTGGTCCCACCGAGCTTGGACGATGCCAATCTTTGGGTCTGTCTCAATTGCTGCAACTGTTCGATTGAGAAAGTCAGGTGGCGGGACGAAGTCGGCGTCGATGACAGCGAGATATATACCGTGGGTGTAGTCAAGGGCGTTTTTCAAGGCTCCAGCTCGGTAACCCATCCTCTCGGAGCGGCGGATAACACTAATGTTCACGCCAAGCTCCCTCCTCGCAGCAACTTCGCGGTCAACTATCTCCCTCGTTTCATCTGTACTGTCATCGAGAACGAGTATCTCGAGCTTGTCACTTGGCCAGTCGAGGTGGCATATAGCATCGATCAGTCTCTTAACAACGTGCTTCTCGTTGTAGACGGGAAGCTGGATAGTGACCATATTATGGTTTTTAACTATGTTCAGGTTGGGCTCTCTGTATCTTCTGGAAAAGTAAACCATGAGGAAGCAGTTATAGCCATATGGAAGCATTAAGAAGGTGAATAGGAAGTAGAGGAATCCGAGTATCGCATCTATCAAGCTTGTGTCCTCGTTTCTTTTCTTTTGGTTGCCTGTTGGGTGACTCTGACGCGTCTCGCGGTGAAAAGGTTATGGGAGGAATTGGATAGCTAGAAAAGTACGCTCATGCAGGTTAGAGCCCCGTCGCATTTTTGTATCTCAGAGACATTAAGGACGACGACCTTGAAGCCTACCTCCTCTACCATCTTGTGGGCTTCGGGGAATCCCTTAGCCATCAATACAGTGTCACCAAAGGAGAGTGTGTCCGCTGCGTACTCACTGTCGCTGCGAGGGATGATGATTTTGTACCCCTCGAGGGCTGGGTGAGTCGCGTAACGCTCCGTAGCTATCATTATTTTCTTCCCGAGGTAGGTGACGTAGCTCTTCAGGTGCATTATACCGGGATCGAAAATTGTCGCTATAGGGACCTCAAGCCATTCATGCATTTGGGCGATCCCTTCAAGGTTCGTACGTTGGCTTATACCACTGATTAACTTGTCATCAAGATGGACGACGTCTCCTCCCTCGACAGTGGCAGGGGAGGTCGCCCTCTTCACTTTAATGTACTGCTTGAGGACCGCTTCGACGCCGGTCTCTTCGCCGCGACGACTCGTCTTCGCCATTCGGCAGATTAGGGCCTTCCCGTTGTGGACGACTACGTTGTCCTCGACGAAGACGGAGTCTGGGTGCTCATCATCTCGTGGGACCTTTATTATCTCAAGCCCGAGTTCCTCAAGGGCCCTGCAGTAGGTGGCGTGCTGTTCCCTCGCCAGTTCCAAGTCGAGGGTCGAGTGAAGGGGGTGAGTGGAAAGACAGTTCTTGTACTTGTCCCCAATGTCTCTGATTAGTGCTTTACGAGGCTCCATGTATACCACTGAGGGTCAAGTCAGCCCTCAGTCCTTAAAACCGTTGAGCCCCGTCGAACTTTAAACAGCCGCTTACTTCTACTCATCGCGCGCGTACGGGATTCGAGGAACCCAGAAGAAAGAGAATAATTGAATCGCGTTCGTGCAAGACAGGTTCAGACCTCCAACTAGTGTTTTATTCCCGCGTTGGTCTACTCTGGGTAAAATGATACGCGTCGCAGTTAGCGGCATACCTAGGGGTTACCAGTTCCCTCGCTCTGATGGCAACTGGCTTATGGACAAGCATCGTGAGCAGATACTCGCTGTCTCCCCTGAAGTGGAACTCCTGGAGTTGCCTGAGACTGTAGTCCATGGGATGGAAATTGTCGAAGGGATCGAGATCCTTTTCGGTGAGGGAGGGAACACAACTCACTACGCTGGGGAGCTAGACAGGGCGGACTACGAAAAGTTCTTCACCCCCAACCTCAAGTGGGTACAGCTCTGTAGCACAGGCTTCAGTGACAACATTACTCCGGAGATTCTGGACGGTAGAGTGATCCTGACGAATAGTCTGGGGATACACACTGTCCCAATATCGGAGAGCGTCTTGGCTGCTATGCTTGAGCACACTAAGAGGTTTGAGCAAAGGAGAATCGACCAAGCTGAGAGGAATTGGAGACAATTATATTGTAGTGACCTTGAAGGCGCTACTGTTTTGCTCATAGGACTTGGCAACCTAGGGAGAAGGATAACACGACTCTGCAAAGCCTTTGACATGAAGGTCATCGGCACACGGAGAAACCCTGCACCTGTTGAGAATGTTGACAAGGTTTTCCCTGTGAGCGAGCTTAGGGAACATCTATCTGAAGCAGATTATGTAGTGGTTGTCGCTCCGCTTACCCCTGAGACTGAGGGGCTACTAGGTGAGGCAGAGTTCAGGGCAATGAAGCAGACCTGTTACTTCATCAACGTGGGACGGGGCAGGATAGCGGATGAGGGAGTGATGATAGACGTGCTCAAAGAGAGGCAAATCAGTGGTGCTTATCTCGACTGCTTCTCTACGGAGCCATTGCCTGTTGAAAGCCCACTCTGGGGGATGGATAATGTCTTCTTAGTTCCACATGACAGCCACTCCAGCCCAAAGATCGGGAACAGACTTGTTGACCAGTTCTGTGAGAATCTTAGAAGGTATGTGACGGGCGAGATTCTCCTAAACGTATGCGACCCACATCGCGGCTACTAGAGTTATATCTCCTGCGCCGCTCTACAACCCCATGTCTCTGCTATTCAGCAAACTCAGGGGAAGGCTCGAGGAAGCCTCAGAATGCTATGAGGGTGTAATAGGCGCCGCTGTAAAGGACTTAACGACTGGCGAATCCCTCTTCATAAATGAGGACGAGGTCTTCCCCGTCGCGAGCACAATAAAGGTGCCGATACTCATCGAGTTCCATAGACGCATTGAGGCAAAGACTCTTGATCCAACGACATTAGTGAATTACGTTGAAGCGCATAGAACTGGGGGGAGCGGAGTCTTAAAGACCCTCACCCCAGGTGCCGTTAACATGCCCCTCATTGACTACGTCACGTTGATGATCAACGTAAGTGATAACTCCTCCACGAACTACCTAATCGACCTCCTCGACATAGAAAAGATCAACGCCCTCATCGCGGAACTGGGGCTCAGGGAGACTCGGCTCGCGAGAAAGATGATGGACATGGAAGCCTTCAAAGCAGGGAAAGACAGCTTCACGACGCCCAGAGAGCTCGTCGCAATGTTCGAGGAACTCTACACTCCACGAGCTCTGAGCCCATTCGTCTGTGGGGAGACCCTAAAGATGCTGAAGAAGCCGAAGGAGGGAATAGTTCAAGGTGTAATCAGGAACGTAATCCCTGATTCGGTCGAGGTCGCAGATAAGTCAGGTTGGGTCGGTGGAGCAACCCTCGACGCTGGCATAGTTTACCAGCCTAGGCGACCATACGCTGTGGCGCTATTGGCGAAGCACATACCATCCTCCGACCTCCACATGGTCAAGGCCCTAAACACCTTAACTGAAATGGTGAGGCTAATCCAATCCTACTTCGAGGAGGTCTCGGCCTCGACTCCACAAGGCAGGAAGCTCCTCTAGCGGGGTAGAATTTATCATATAGAACCGTCGCCATGTTTTGAAGTGTCCTTGTTTACAGCCAGCATAACCCACGGCGACGACGTTGACGGTCTAACCTGCGGAGCTCTACTCATCCGACTGTTCGATGCGAAGGTCATCCCCGCAAACTACGATGACCTAGAAGAGGCTCTCGTAAGTATAGGTGAGGACATCGAGCAGCTGTTCATCACAGACCTGAACCTTAGAGAGGTCCTCCTCCCACTCATCGAGGACATAAGAAGGCATGCCTCGGTCATAATAATCGACCATCACCCTATGGACAAAAACCTAAGTAACAGCCTCAGACGCCTAGGCGTTGAGATTATACACGATACACGCGACTGCGCCTCCGCTCTTGTTTATGACCACTTTAAGGACAGGCTCGAATCAGACGCTACCCGGCTAGCCGCCTACGCCGCTATTTCGGACATGTTCGAGGACGGTCCGGTTGCCTCCCGGCTCATGGATGGGATGGATAGGAAGTTTGTGCAGCAAGAGGCGCTACTATTGAGCTTCGCCTTAAACTGCAACCAGTCGAAAACCTTCAAGAAGAGATTACTCAAAGAATTAAGCTGCTACGCTTACCCTCACAGAATTAGGGGTATTGTGGAGGCTGCAGTGGCTCAACTAGAGAAGATTGTCAAGATAAAGGAAACGGTCAAGGAGAAGGCTATAGTAGCAGGGAGGCTCGCGTATATGGAGTGCGATGATGACTCCTCCACTGGAGAGGTCGCCAATATAGTCATGGATACGCTACTCGTCCCCGTTGGGATGTGTTGGAAGGACCAAGGAGGTATGGTGAACATAAGCCTGCGTGGCGAGAGAAGACTTCCCGAACACCTTGGCGACATCGTAGCGAGCTTATCGAAGAAACATGGTGGATTCGGCGGGGGACATGCCCGCGCCAGCGGAGCAAAGGTGCCGAAGGAGAAACTCGACGCCTTCATAGTAGATCTAGCCGCGGCACTCAACGTCTCTTGAGCCTTTGCCTCCAGCGCACCCTCTTCTTGGCATCCCTGATCCTCTCGTCTAGGGGCCTCATACGGGTAGGGTCAAAAGGCATCCATTCATCATTCTCAGCGTCGGGACCTATCAGTTCACTGCTCTTGCAGAGGGTAAACCTCAGGTTCTGTACATTGTTCTCAGCTGGGTCAAACTGAAGGACCTTCATTGCTCGGGCGAGACGTATCATTGCGACGAGTCTCAGCGGATTATCCAATCCATACTCTTCGGCCCTCCTATAGGTAACCTCCCTCTCCTGCCCCGTATCGGAGTAGACAACTACATCGACGTCCTCGTCCTTCACCTGCACGGGATAGAAGAAGCGGCGAAAGACCCTGACAAGGGTCCGCTTCCCCTCGAAGACGACGACCAACCCCGATTCGGTAGAGAACAACACTGTATCTTCACACCCCGAATTGAAAAGGTATGTAGGTCTGCGGCCAATCTTACTCCTTTCGGATCGAATTACACGCTTAAAGCTGTGAAGATTGAGACTTTCCTCTCTAACCGTAAAAATAGATAAGGTATTACTATTTCGTGTTTTTCTACCTAATATGAGGTCGCAAGCACGAGTGTGTTAAAACGGGGATTAGAGTAGGAATCCGCCCTTTAGAGGGTCATCAGGGTCGATGACCACTTGCGTGAATCCTGTGATATATGCGGAGGCTAGGACATCGGGGACTATCGCCTTGTACTTTCCTACTCTTAACTCCTTCGCTATTCTACCCGTCATCACGGTGCCGATTGTGGACTCGAATTTGACCTCTTGGCCAGGCTTGAGCTTTCCTGTGCCATAGAGGGCCGCCATCCGAGCGTTTGAACAGGTCCCTGCGGGGCTCCTGCAAGTCTGTTTAGGGCCAAAGACGTTCCAGTGCCTGCTAGTGTACTCCTTCTTGCTCGGCTTCGTGTAGAAGGTGACAAGGTCGAGGATATTTAGCTCCGGGTACTCTGGGTGGTCTACCTTTATCTGGCCAGCTATAAAGTTCCTAATCTTCCATCCGAGAGGTATCCACTCCCCCTTCGTCTCGAGAGTTGGCTTGAGACCGATGCTCTCAGCATCGACGAAGGCGTACCAGAGGCCCCCATACGCGATGTCGGCCTCGACTTCCCCAACCTTGGGAACGTCGAACTTCATCGTCTTCCAGTAGAAGCTTGGGACTCCTTGCATCGCGATACTCTTAGCGACGCCATCCTTCACCTCAACTTTCGTCTTGACGAGGCCACTAACGGTGTCGAAGGTTATCTCGGTGTAGGGCTCCTTGACATCGACCATTCCCGTGTTGACTAGAGCGGCGCTGCAGCTGTAGGTTGAGTCGCCGCAGGCGCTGAAGTATCCGTCTGTCCAGAGGTAGATAACTCCGACGTCAGCCTCTGGGACAGTGGCCTCTGTGAGAATTGAGCCGAGCATACCGTCGAAACCTCTCGGTTCCTTCATCAAGGTCCCCAAGAGGGCGTGGTAATTTTCCTGGAAATACTTCTGTTTCTCTGACATCGTCTTACCACGGAGCTTCGGCAGACCACCAACGACGATCCTGGTAGACTCGCCACTGCAGTGGGTGTCGATACACGAAAGGTACCTACTGAACTTCAAACGGGTTACACCGAGTAGTATTCATCCAGACACGTTTATACCGGTTACGTCGAAGCTTAGCTCCAAGAGTTGCTTGTTAGACCTGTAGCGCCACTTTACGATCTTTAACCCACCCAACTCCCCTGTCTTAGCGCAGTGCTTCTTCCCGCATGTATTGACATTCCAATCTGGAAGGTAAAAAATCTTGACGACCGTAAGCTCTGCGGGGAGGGGGAAAAGATCGTAAATGTCGTCGCCCCAACGGGCCTCGGCATCAGATCGGCTCATCTCATGTACCTCGGTTGGAGCATTCTCCATTATTTTTTGGTTCGCTGCTTCCTCGATCCTAGTCAACTCCTCGTTGGTGGGCTTCCTATCGAACTTAACGATGAGCCCACCATGGATGCCCTGGCTATAAGCGCTCGCAGACCATTTAGCGCCTCTCCCAAGGACGTGAACGACCGCCCCTTTGAGGACGTGGATAGCGGTGTGCCCCCTAACTTCATCCGATGTATCCATTTTCAAACCTAAAACCAGCCCTTAGGGCATATAAGCGAGAGGGGTATCCAATGCTAATTAGGTAGAGGTCAACTATATATTGGAGTGTCTGGTCCTCTACGAGGTGCAGTGAATGACTGAAAATAAGCAGCACACTGAGCGCTTCTCCCCGATCAAGGCCTGGCTGTCACAGATAACAGAGAAGAACATGCTTAAGAGAGCGACTATCGTTGCCTTGACTGGCATATTAGCCGCGGTTATAGCCTACTCGAATGCTACGAGGATAGAAGCCCCGATAGCTGGCGTATCTGGAATGTTAAGGACGATATCCGCTGCAACAGCGCTCATATTGACGCTCCTAGGCTGGATATTTTCCTCTCTAATCTACCACGCGGGTGCAAGCGTTCTTGGAGGAAAAGGAAGCCTCAACAGGATATTTGCCTTCAGCGGCTACGCATCCATACCGCTACTCCTCCAAGAAATCCTCAGGTTCATCTACTATGTAGTCTTCAGTCAATCTCCCTCGGCATCCACTGCTGTGAATATACTCACCTTACTAGTTAATCATTTTACTTTCTTCAAAGTCGCGTGCCTGGTCCTGACTGGTGTCGCTATAATGTTGAATTACGGTGTCTCGGGGAGGAAGGCGGCTTTGGTCACGCTTCTACCATCGTTGATCAGCATCGCTTTCACTCTTCTCTTGATACATTATTTTGGCGGGGCTGTAGCCGCTTCCGGGAACCAGAGTGGGGGCTTGTTTTCAAGGCTGAGGCAAACAAGCTAAGCGATTAAATTTTCTTTTAAAATGAAGGTGCCCAAGTGTTCTTACCTAGTGGACGAAGGTTTCCCAAGAGCCTAAGCCCCCGAGTCCTTTTGCAGCCCGTCCCTCTTGGTTCTGCGTCTCATAGGGGTCTTGAACGCTGCTCCGACCCTTGAGGCGCTCCCACCTGGGCAACTCTATGAGGGTTCTTAGTGAATATACCATCTGCGTTGTAAGCTTGATGCAACTTAGGACGATGATTCATGGAGTAGAAGCCGGTTATTGTCTCCTACCAGACAACAATGTCGCATGTTGTTGACGCGAAGATTATTTGTTTGTTGCTATAAAACGCGGCTTGGTGGAACCATGAATGCTTAACAGGTTTAATTTGGATTAACCTCAGATTTTGGCGGATTTACGGGGGCGTCCACGTGATGTACTTCGACGTTGTGAACCTCTGCTTTTGAGCTACCCCAAAACCGCTTCGTATTATCTCAGGTAGGACTTGCTTGGCGAACCTTTCTGAGGGGTTCCCGGAGACTATACCCTCGCAGTCCGAGTCGAGGTAGATGTAGTAGATCTTGTCACCGAGTCTATAGGCGCTGTTGTCGCCGCGTGGATAGACGGGCTTGTGCTGGATGCGGAATGGGAAGAGGCGACAGGCGGTCGGCTTCATGCCTTGGATCGTGCATATCCATCGGTCCATTAGGGGGCGCTGGAGGACACAACGGCGGTCAGGCCCGTTGCGGAGGTAGACCTTGCCGGTCCCGTACTCGAAGACTCCCTGTCCGCAGACGCTCCCGACTTTTACAAACTCATCCATCTTCAGGGGGACTCTATAACCGACGCAGCAGTTACCGCATGCTATACACCCCCAGTTGGCGACTTCACGCCAGGGTATGAGCGTCTTGTCCCCCATAGCAGTCTTAAGCCCTTGTGAGTTGGGTACCTATATACTTTGCCGATAATGTATAAAAAAAACATGCGTACGCGTTATGAGAGGTATAAAGGGGCTTACCCGAAGCTGGTGCTTCAGTATATCTAGCCTTCGCCGCGTTCCTTCTTTTTCTCTGCTTCCTCAAGGTCGTAGAGGAGGGGATAGACGTTGTTGTGCTGTTTTATCAGTTTGAGGGTGAAATTAACGAACCAACCTATCATTATGATGGCAGCCGCGTAAATTATAATTGTGTAGAGGAGCAACGTGTCCACTTCTTACACCGTAGAGGTTTGCACTATAGGATCTATTGAAGCTTCCCCTTGCCGGGAATTGCGAGGGACATGACCCAAGCGTCCTCACCGTCGAGGTAGTACCCGTAATTTCTTTTTGTCTTTGTGAAGCTAAGCCTCTCATAGAGCTTTATTGCGGGGTCGTTCCCGACGCGTACTTCTAGGTAGCACTCCGTCGCATCGTAAGCGACTGCACCCCTCTGCATAACCTCAAGCATCAATGCCTTTGCGATTCCCCTGCGTCTGTATTGCTCGCGAACAGCTATAGAGACGACGTGCATTAGGCGAGCAGGGCTTAGGCTTCGGAGCTTACTGAAGCCCCTCTCGACGCGGCACATTATGTAGCCCTGAATGTCACTGTCCGCCTCAGCAACGATAAAAGTCTCCGGGAATCTACTGTAAAGCTCTCTATAGAAGCTGGTGCTGTAGTTTTCGGGGAGGCACTCGAAGTTAATAGCCATCACTCTATTCAGGTCTTCTCCCTGGAACATCCTGAGATTAAAACCTAGACTCATCCCCGGTTCTCCTTTCACTCGGAGAACCGCATAGATTTAAACGCGTCGAATTCATCACCAAGCCTTTTTATGGGTCACTCACTTGAGGTGTTTAGAGAACTTGTCAACTGACTTCCTCGTAAACGCAGAGGTCGATGGACTCATCGAGTCCCTCTTCGTCGTCGAGGAGCGTTTTCTAGATGGGGAGACCCAGAACTTCATAGTCTCACAGAAGACTCAGGGGGACAAGCAGCTTATACTTAAGGCTGCCTTCAGGAACCTCGCGGATAAACTCAGGCAGAGAGGCTACCTCGCTGAGTTCAGGTGGATAGTGGGGAGATATTACGTGACTCTAACCCCAAAGCCGTCCGAGAAGAAGAGAAGCAGTACCCGGAACCGCTTGCTATTCGCTGCTACGGTAGTCACAGTCTTCATAGACGGGTACCTTCGTAGCAACAACCCAGTGCTCACGCAATCCCTTATGCCAGGTACCCCCGTCTTCCTTAATGCGCTGATTTTTACACTCGGCATCGTTGCGGTTTTTGGGGTCCACGAGATGGGTCACAAACTGGTCTCGGAGAGGCGGGGGATAAGGGCATCTTGGCCATTTTTCATCCCTGCACCGCCCGGATTGGGGGGTACCTTCGGTGCTGTAATCAGCCAAGACGAGCCCCCCACGAATAGGGACGACCTCTTCGACCTTGGGATTGCTGGGCCTTTCTTTGGCTTCTTCGCCTCAATAGTTATCGGTATAGTCGGTATTTGGCTCTCCTTTACAGTCCAAGTTGACCAGGTAGCCAATTGGGCTATGTCTTACCCGGAGATAAGGTTCCAGCAGATACCCATGCCGGTAATGCTACAGATCGTCTCCGACATTATCAGGCCGGCTGAGAAGGAAAGCGTCCTCGTCCTCCATCCCCTGGCATTCGCCGCCTGGGTTGGTTTCCTAGTCACATTCGTGAATCTCATACCGAGCTGGCAACTTGACGGCGGTCACATAATAAGGGCCTTATTCGGGCGGGAGACCCATAAGATCATCTCGATAACTGGGATATTCCTACTAATGATTTCTGGGTATGTCATTATGGCGGTTATAATAGCCTTCTTCCTGATGCGTGAGGGGACAGAGTCAATGACTCCCCTCGACGACGTCTCACCGACAAGTCTGAGACGGAAGCTGGGGCTTGTAGGCTACGTGGTTCTCATGGGGCTTTCGTTAGTGGCACTCTTTCAAGTTTAGGTACTAGAGGGTATAGTCGAGCACCCGTAGGGGATGACGAGTGTCCGCCTTCCCCTCCTTCCGTCCACTGCGTTCTCATAGGCGTCATTAGCGGTCCTAGCGACAGAAATTCCAAGTGGTTCAACCATGTACTTTGGGAGGCTAGAAACTAGGTAGACCTGACACTTCGCGGTTGCAGCTTTGACTACCTGCAGTGCTTCAACCCCGAGGGCATACCTTCTCTCTAATTCTGACTGCTGCCCTATGTGTGCGAGGGTTGTGAAGGACTCGGCCCCGAGCCCCTCGGGGCACTCAGCGAGAAGGATGATTGCGCCTCCCTTCTTCGCGAGTTGTGCGGGCCCCTGAAGCGCCCAAGCAGCTGAGTAGAGGTCGAAGTCGTGCTTCGAGCCTCCTGCACTTACAACAACGATGTCGGCGCCAACTTCGGCATTGACTTGGTAACTTGCGCCGAGGGCGTAGATTGCTTGCCCCCATGTATCCTCGAGGGCTCCGGTAAATGCCGCGAGGAGTTTGCCATGCGTATTGGGGACAAGTTGGACTGCGAGGTCGCATCCGGTGAGTTTTATAGCTTCAAGAACATCCTCCTTCAGCGAATTCAACTCGATGACGCCTGGCTTGACCTCACTCTTGAGGACAAGTTTCCTGTTTACCTCAACGGTAGATGGGGAAGCGAGGCCTGGGATAATTGCCGTATGCGCACCACGGAATCCGGTGTAGCTATCCACCTCAACCTCACCGACAGCGATCTTCAGCTTCGCCTCTGCGTAAACCTTGTTTATTGAGAGAGGCGTCTTCAGACGGGTTTCCCCCATGTTGGAGAGTTCTGTCGTATACCGCGTGTGCTCAACAAGGTTGACGCCCTTTAACTCCTCCGACGCTTTCAGCGCTTTGATGAGTTCATTGTTACTCCGTTCCCTAACCCCGTTAGCGACGATGACTGTTATCTTTTCCTTCGGGATGATGAGGTTGACTAATTGGGTAACGATGGGGGCGAGAACCGCTATGGCGTTTACGGGCCTAGTTGTTCCCTCAACTGCTATTGCGACAGTGCAATCAAGCCCTACAAGTTCTTCGAGTTTCTTCGAGCCACGAGGCTCGCTAAGTGCATTGCTGACGACTTCCTTCGGGGGCAACAGGGGCTCTTGTCGCGTCGGCTCTGCGACGCTCAAGAGGTCTTTCATGTCGATTGTGACGTATACTTCGGTGTTACCGTAGGGGAGCCAGCATTCAACCAAGTAGATTCAAGAAGATATACTGACTCGAGTTTCTTATTTCTTAGGGTAGCGCTCGCGTTGGGTCTTAATGTACTTGGGTTAACCACACTAAAGCGATTGATGCCCCTCGCGATTTTACATAAGTAAAGCAAGCATATTTCACCCCTGATGCTCTCTCCGGTACTTCTTAACGATGTAGATTAGGCTCTGACCACCAATTTTTCTCTCCTCAACTATCCCAGCGTCGATTAATCGGCGGATCATCCTCCAAGCACTTGTGCGAGGGATTTCAAAACGGTCCCTGATCTCATTAGCAAATGCCTCCCCGCTATGCTCTGTGAGGAACCTCAGTACCTCCTTGTCGTCGATTCGAAGACCCGGATTCTTCTGGAATATCATGTCCAGATCAACATGTGAGTCGTCCATCTCCTTGGGCAAGGGTTGGGGTGGAGGCAACTTCTTCCCGCGCCTCTTGTATATTATTACGCCCCCTGTGATGGCTAGTATTGCCACGATGCCTACTGTGATGAGAAGGAAGTTGTTTGAGACAGACTGTGAGTTTACAGCTGTGTCATATGCTTGATCAGCGCTAGTTTTCGCCTTAGCGTAATCACCTACAGTATAGGAGCTCTGGGCATTCGCTACGAGGGCATCGGCTACAGCAGTATTTGAGTTTCTGCCCTCGTTCTTCGCTGTTTGGATAGCAGTCGTAGCGCGTTGTATTGCCAAATTTGCTGCTTGTGCTTGAATTTCTGCGTCGAGAGCAGATGATTTCGCTTGTCCTGCAAGCTGTTCAGTTTTAAGATAGTCACCTGAGTTGAAAGCTGTATTCGCCTGTGCGAGCAGATTGTCGGCCTCAGTTGTTAACACCCCCTTCGCTTTTATGGTTGTAAGAGATTCCTCCGCGTCAATAATCACAGATTTAGCGTGTTCCTTTGTACCCACTCCGGATATCACATAGGAGATGGAGTCATCCCCGGGAGGCATCGTCACCTGAGTTCGTCCGTCTACTGTCGATACATCGAGTGGCATCTGGCTCATGCTCACTATGGTTGCTCCTGAGGGGAGCGTTACCACTAAGTTCGTTGGAGAGGTCACATTAAAGGTCCAAAAGTTACCAACCTTCGAGGTGAGTTCCTGGGTTGAGTAAGTGATGGTGATTTTAGAGCTTCCTAATGTGTCGATTATTACAGAGGAATCAATCTGGGTCATCACTAGAGGGAAGCCGTTTTGATTCACCACCAAGAGATCAGTAAACGACGAGGAAAATAGGGGAATAGTGACCTTGACAGCCATTATGTCAACTTCTACGTTGTACTCAACGCCTATGACGCCGTCGACGTATATCGTCGCGGTGAGGCTGGTTGGCGTATAATCAGCAGAGTGAATGTAGGGCACCGATGACGAAACAATGATTAACACAAGAAGTGTGCCCAAACCGATACGCATAAGGAATCAACTGGGATTATGTCTTGTTGGATAAAAACTTGACAGAATCTGAGTCTATAAAGTAGCAAGTTTATCCAATTAGAATCACTGACGATTAATGATACGTTGTTTTAATTTATCAAACCAGCTCAATTCACCGAGATGTTACGATATCTACATCAAAGAGATTATAGCGAAACCTACAACAAGCTGATCTAGGTTTACATAATATCGGCGCAGGGGTTTTTTAGAAAATTGTGAATTTCTCCTTCTTCGCCTTACAGACTGGGCACTGGTCTGGGATCTCCCCCTCCGTTGTCCAGCCACAGACTTCGCAGACCCCAATTTGCGTAAAATCAGCGTCTCTCTTCTGTTCCGCCGCTTCTTTAGCACGCACATAGAGCCCTGCATGAGTCTTCTCTGCTTCCAATGCGTATCGGAACGTGATTTCTGCACCATATTCTTTCTGATCCTTCGCAACCGCTATGTAGGCAGGGTACATCTCCTCTACCTCGTGGTGTTCACCATCGATGCCATGCTGGAGGTCCTCGACTGTGGATCGACTTCCGAATAGTGCACCACCGAAGGTCGTCTGCGACCCCTTCGTCATAATATTCCGATAATGGTTACCTGCGTGTATCCTCTCGGCATAGGCTACAGCTGTGAAGAGGCGGCTTATGTTTGAATACCCAACTTCCTTAACCCTTTTTGCGAAGATTAGGTACCGCATGTGGGCTTGGCTCTCGCCAGAGAAGGCGCTTATTAGGTTCATTTCCGTCATTGATCTGACCATAATTATCTCCTAAATGATACCCTACGAGTGGCGGTTTTTATTCGTTTCCAAGTTGCAACAAGGTGGTTATTTATTAGTTGAGTTTTTTTTAGGCGGCTTCCAGCTTTTATTCTCTCGAGTCGAATCATGGTCGTGGAGCCCATCGCTGTCGTAGGCCACGTCGCTATAGATAGGATCATAACATGCAGCGGGGAGAGGCTGCAGCTTGGCGGGCCACCGACATATGTGTCGCTTATCACTCATCTTCTAGGAGGATCACTGACAACAGTGACGAAGGTTGGTGGTGATTTCCCTAAGTCATATGCCTCTGAGTTGGCGTCGAGAGGACTTGACATACGTGACTTCATCGTACCCACAGCGAAGACTACGCGATTTGTTCTTGACTATACGAGAACAGAGAGAGGGCTCGGCTTCGACAGTATATGTGATCCAATCAATCCCGGTGACGTCATTGAGCTTCCCGAAGCCGTGATCCTTGCCCCGATAGTACAAGAGGTACCGAAGGAAACGTTAACGGCGTTGGATTCTCCCGTTCTCGCCCTCGATCCTCAAGGTTTCGTGAGGAAATTGGAACCGGGAGGTTCGATAAGCCTTCACCCCTGGCTGGACCTCGATCTACTTCACCGCGTATCAGTGTTCAAGGCATCTGAGAGAGAATTGAGACTCATTGCTGGTGTGGAGGGATGGGAAGGTCTTGAGAGGCTCGTTAAACTCGGTATAGAGGTCGTTATCGAAACACGTGGACGCGAAGGTGCTCGCATTCAATACAAGGACAAGAGAATCATCGTCCCAGCTCACTTAGGCGATACGGTCGACATGACGGGGGCAGGGGACGCTTTCATCGCGGGCTTTTTTAGCGATTACGCTTCAGGGGAAGATGTTGAGTGGTGCGGTGCTTTGGGCTCCGCATCAGCTTCCGCGGTAGTCGAGACGGTTGGACCTAGCATCAAGATAAGTAAAAGCGAACTTTTTGAGAGGGTGGAGAAAGTAAGGGAGAGGGTAACTCGTTTAACCTAGTATTCTCTTGGATGTAAAGTAAACGACTACAGCAGCTACTAGACCGACTCCCCAGAGGCCATAGTATTTGTAATCTAGGTAGGGATCGTTTGCTCCTTTCCTTTGTGAATCGCTGAAACTATAGTCAATATTGGGTTCCGCCGTAGGTCCTCTATCTGTCTTCGCGATGTCCTCCGTTGTATTTGTTGACGATGGTTGACTTATCAGGCCTGTCGTATTCGTCGTGGTTTTGTTCGGAATCGACTGGGTGCCGCCTGTCTGAAGTGAGAAGGTCTGATTTACGGTTAATGATGCAATATTGGATAACTGACCTGGGAGCATACCGACTAGCATTACTCCTATGATTACTGCAAGCATCGCGTATACTCCATTTCTCATAGCGGTCAACCTATGATTCATCCCCGGGACTCTTAATGCTAGACTTTCGAACAGCTGTTCTAACGTTAGAACGCCTCAACTCGGCTTCTCCCTCCAAATTTTAATGGTCTCGAACCAGAATAATGCGGTTGGGACTAAACCCATTACGAGGGTTGTCATGTACTCTCTCGTTGGGGAGAAGGGGAACATTACGAGGAAAGTCACCAACATAGAGGTGACGAGGACAGCGTAGAAGAGGTAGCGTGGGAGCATGACTCCACCTAGGCTTACGAAGCTTCGTAGAACACCCACTTTTACCTCCTTAATGAGACGATAGTCCCCATAGGCGTTCTCGACGAGGCCAAGGTCTTGGAGTTTTTGGAGGTGGTAGGCTGCCACGCTGGGACTGCTAAAGCCTAGGGTACGCTGAACCTCGCGGACGCCCACCGTCTCATGCCCAGCCTTGAGGATGTGCATGTAGACTAGAAGCGTCTTCCCCTTGAGCTCCGATTCTATGTGGGCGTCATCCAAACGGCTTCACCTTGTAGGGAAAATGTTAGGAATTTAACATTGATGCTAGGTGAGGAGATTAATGATGGCGAGACTGGCGTGGACTGCCTCCTCTGTTCGGACTGTCTCGGTTCCTTGCTCGGGAATGGTATTGAGGATAAACTGGAAACAATCGGCTAGTTCCCTATGTTCATGGCGAAATATCTCCTGTATTCCATATCGTGGGCTACCGAAGGCGATTAGAATGCTTCGAGCCTTAGCTATCTGTGCCTTGAGATGCTCCTCCTCAGTAGCTACGGGTGTGCCGTTTCTACTTGTTGCTATATTGAGGTCATAGAAGGCTCCTGAAGTTAATTCGCTGAGGGTTTTCTTAGACGTCTGTATTTCGAAGCCCCAGTATGTGGGTATCTCAATCTTCTTCGCCATCTCGCAGCGGGGTTCAGGGCCCACCTCGGTCACTTTTATTGTCACCCTACTCCCCCGGGAGGGTGCCTTCCCGAAAAAGCGTATTGGCCTCTCGACGCCTATATCGACTACATCAACTCCCTGCTGGTCGAGGAGAACGCCCTCGCGGAACTCCCCCACCTTCAGGTTGAGGGCATGGGCTTCAAGTTGGTGATGAGGAGTGCGTAAGGGTTGAAGGGTGCCCACATATTGAAGCTCGGGCCGAACCTTGTAGAGGTACTTTCTGAGGTACTGAGGGGTCTCAATATAGCCTAGGATAAGTTTTATAAGACTTGACTCATCGGGTTGGTCGGGGTAGATAACTATTTCATCTGCCCTGAATATTGCAGCGCTTCGAGCTAATCTGCCAATAACCTCTGTCTTGTCCCTAAGGTTTACGTACTCTGAAACGAGCGATGCAGGGACCGCTATAGAGAGTCTAATCCCTCGCCTGTTTGGGGTCAATCTTTTCACCTACTTTCAACCGGGGCCACGCTTTCCAGCCCGTCTTTACAAAGCGCTCCCGCTTATCAACGTCGCGGAGAACCCACGCCAAGAAGCTGTCAAACCCCCGGAGCCTCTTAACCTGGTCTATTGTACCGACACCGAGGCGGCTTAGATACTTGATGTACTCCTCCTCGGCTAACTTTTGGGTTACACCTGTGATCTTGCTGGGAATGACCCTGTAGCCCTCGTTAGCGAGGGATTTCCTGACCTCAGATAGGATATAGCCAGTGCAGACGTGGACGGGCTCATCCCTAGTGAGGTTGAGGGCCTCGGAACCCTCTTTCACTATTCGTAGAATGTGGGGGAGGTATGCTTTCTTTTTGAACGCGGACCCCTGGAATTCCGCGATTGGGACCTCGCCAACGAACTTATCGTTCGTGCCAACGCGCCGCATTATAATGACGGCGCCGCCTACGAGGTCTCCCCACCCCGAGTCGTCCACCTCAATAACCATCGATAACGCCCACGCTCAACTTACAACTTCACTCGTTAAAAGGCTGAGGAGAACAACCAGATCAGGTGATTTGTGAAGGTTTTGGTTTTGGAGAAGGCAAGACTAGGTGAAAGTTTTGGGGAGACTGCCCCTACCGGAGGGAAAAGGCGATTCGTGTCTGCGAGATCCTGATGTCGTAGGGTCTTTCCCGAACCTTCTTCTAACCACGCTTTAACCGGTCAATCGACTCCACGGTGCTTGGGTCTTTTCCGTAGAGGAGGCCGAGGTAGGCGCTTACGAAGTCACCGAAGTAAAGGGCGCTGAGCATCCTAGCGAGCCTTCCTTCACCGCTAGCTTCGACCTCCAGCACTTTACCGAAGGAGGGCTTCATTATTTCTATTAATCGACGGGTCTTAGCTTTGAGGTGTTCAGTTTCAGCGGGGTCGAGGAGAAAAACGGCGCAGACTTTTTTCAGCAGCTCCTTATCTGCTTCGCTGGCGACTATGGCGTTATGGAATGCCTCTGGGATAAAGCTTGAGCCTGTAGGGCTCTTCCCATTCTCGTTTAATTGAGTGTTCCACCTATATGCAACAGCCTCGTGTATCCGGCTCCCGTAGATGAATGGGACATAGCCATATAGTTCAGTGGCGAGCTTTTTGGCGGGATTTGACCCTTGTGAAGCCTCAGGGCGGTTCTCCTCGCGTAGGACTTTTAGTACGTCGATGGCCTCTCTGACCTCCCACCAAGAGTCCTCTGCGATACCCACTTTCCGGGCAGCGACGACTAGTGAGAGGAACTGGTGGGCGATTGCAGCACGAGGTTGGAACCCTGAGGGTAGCTTATAGACGGTGACATGATTAGCTCGCGCTCTCTTCTCCAGCTCGCCTCCCGACGTAAAGACTACAATCTTTGCTCCTCTTGCTTTCCCTTCTTCGAAAGCGCTCAGTGTCTCTTCGGTCTCACCCGAGTAGCTAACTGCGAAGAGAAGGGTATCCTTCCCGACGAATCCAGGAATGGAGTAGTCGCGAGAGATCACTATTGGGACCTTTGTGGCCTGCTGGAGCCAGTCTCTGAGAAGAAGACCACCAATGGCAGAGCCCCCCATACCAGCTATTACTAGATTCCTGAAGTGCCGGACCTTTAGTTTCACATTCTCAGCTAACACTATGGCTTCCTCAGCGCTCTCAGGGATGGCATTGATGACGCTGAGCATCCCGCGCAGGTCTATTTGATTTATTTTCTCTAGATCGTCTAGTAGGAGGCCCATGGGAGTGAAATAGCTGGATGGTGGTTTAAACTTGGCTTATGGGCTGAAGCCTACGCGCATACCTTCTGAGCTAGAGCGGCATAGATCTCTATTGTCTTTAGGTAGTCGTCTACCTTGACATGTTCTATGGCTGTATGGGCGAAGCGCTCATCTCCAGGGCCGAAGCCTATTACGGGGATGCCGAGCCAGCTATAAAGACGCCCATCTGTTGCGAAGGTCCAAGTCTTCCTAGTTGGCGCCTTCCCGAGGATGTTCTTGATAACATTCTCTGCTTCCTCGACGACCGGAAATTTCTTCGAATCGGTGTAGAAGCCTGTGAAGCTTTTCTGCCCATTGATGAGCGGATTGGGCAGCACGCTTGCGTTAAACTCGGGATCCTTTATTGATTGGCTCTTAATTAGTGACTGTAGGTCGGAGTATAGCTGCTCCGCGGGGTAGTTAGGGGTGTTGCGGCAGTCGATGTAGAATCGGCACTCTTCTGGGACGACGTTGAAGGTACCGGGCTTGACCTCAATCATGGTAAGGGCGAGGCTTGATTTTCCATAGAGAGGGTCGGCGGGGATGTGGGGGATCAAATCGTTTCGGATAATCGTCATGAGGTCGATGGCTTTATAGAGGGCGTTTATACCCCTCTCGGGGGCGCTCGCGTGGCAACTTCTCCCTCTGACGACTACGCTCATTCTCATTGAGCCTCTGTGCCCGAGACATAGGTCCATGTTCGTCGCCTCACCGATGAGCACGACGTCGGCAAGGAACTGATCTCTTTCGATTGTGGACATAGTACCAGCTCCCGCGACCTCCTCTTGGGCGACTGCTGCGACTTTGTAGTCACCCTTAAGCAGTATACCTTCATCCCTGAGGTAGGCGCCCGCCATCACCATTGCAGCTACTCCTGCCTTCATATCGCAGGCGGCACGCCCATAGATGACTTCCCCCGGTGACCCGAAGAAGGAACCGTCCATCAGCCTCCCCGAGTAGGGTTCAATCATGTCTGCTGCTGGAACGTGATCTATATGCCCATTCATTAGGAGGCTACGCCCGCCGCCAGAGCCCTTCACCACCCCCATAGCGTCACCGAGAGCGTCGACCTTAGCCATATCGAAACCGGCGGCCCGCATCGCCTCTGCCACCTTCTCGCCACACGCCTTCTCACATCCACTCGGGCTCGGTGTTCTGATGAGCTCCTGGAGAAGCTTTACAGCCTCGTTTCGATTATCTTTCACCCAATCAGATACAGAACTAACCAAATTATCACTAGAGGGAGAGGCGCGGGATCTAGTTAAAAGCGGTTCGAAGCTACTTAACACAATAATAACGTGCGCGAAATTAGCTAAATATACGGTTGTTGATACACTACTTATTGAGGTATAGGGGGTCTTCCTTGACTGTGATAGCGTCCGCCGGGCAGGGTGCGACGCAACTCATACAGCAGACGCAGTCTTTCATGTGTGCCACATCAATTCGATCTCCCGTATCCTCGTAGACTCCCCATGGACAGATGCTTAGGCATGTCTTACAATAGACGCATTTATCATAGTCGATTGTGACCTTGTGCAACCGTAACGCCTCCCCTCGGAGATGGCGCTGAGGCATATAAAAATACATCACGGTAACGATTGCAACGAGTCTATTTCTTCAAGCTTTGAGTAGAACGAGTAAGCGGTTAAATCTCCGAACCACTAACAAGACACCATCGTTGGAGGAGACGAAATGAGAAGAGCCCACCCGTATTTACCCAATAGTGTACCCAAGATTAAGAAGAAGATGATGGATGAGATCGGCGTTAAATCAATCGACGACCTCTACGTCAATATTCCCGAGAAACTTAGATTCAAAGGCGAGTTGCAGGTCCCTGGTCCGTATACTGAGCAGGAAGTAAAAAAGCTCGTTTCAACCACCCTTGAGAGGAATACCCCCCTCAAGTGTCCACCATTCCTCGGTGGGGGTGTCTGGCCTCACTACGTCCCGAGTGTCGTTGATGAGGTAGTGCATCGCGCCGAGTTTCTCACAAGTTACACACCCTACCAGCCTGAGATAAGCCAAGGCATTTTACAATCCATCTTCGAGTACCAGAGTCTCATCTGTGAGCTTGTTGAGATGGCGGTGGCGAACGCGTCTATGTATGATTGGTCGAGCGCCCTAGGCGAAGCCGCCTTATTGGCTAAGAGGCTCAATCATAGAGACTTAATCCTAGTCCCAAGCCACATTAGTCCCAGCCGCCTCGCTGTTTTAAAGACTTACACACGTCCCGCCGGGATGCGTGTCGAGAAGGTCAACTACGATTCCACAACGGGCATGATGGATCTGGAGGACCTTAAAGCAAAAGTAGGGGAGAAAACCGCAGCGGTCTACGTTGAGACACCCAGCTACCTTGGCTTTTCCGAGGAGAATGTCGAGGTCATCGGTGAGATAGCCCACGAGAATAAGGCTATCTACATAGCTGGAGTTGACCCGATCAGCCTCGGAGTCCTCAAGGCTCCAGGAAGCTATGGCGCTGACGTCGTCGTAGGTGAAGGGCAGCCCCTCGGCAACCACATGAGCTACGGTGGTCCTCTTCTCGGTATCTTCGCATGTAACCACGACAATGCTATAATCCGTCAGATGCCTGGACGCATAATCGGCATAACGGATACGATAGCTGACAAACGACGGGCTTTCGTAATGACTCTACAGACCCGCGAGCAGCATATACGCCGCGAGAAAGCAACGAGCAACATCTGCAGCAACCAGGCTCTTTGCAGTGTCGCAAGTGCAGTTTACCTAAGTTTACTCGGTCCTAACGGCCTAAGGGACTTAGCTGAAACATGCACTAGTAGGGCAAACTATTCGATGCACCGTATTAATGACCTAGCTGGCGTCAAGGCGCCGATCTTCAACGCCTATCATTTCAAGGAGTTCACCGTTAAGTATGAGAAGAAAAAGGCATCAGAAGTAAACAAAGTACTCCTCGCCCACGGCTACCAGGGAGGAAAGCCATTAAAACCGGACTTTCCAGAGCTCGGAGAGTCCGCTCTATTCTGCGTCACCGAGATGCATACGAAGGAGGATATAGATGGCCTAGTGACCGCTCTGAAGGAGGCAACCCAGTGATGACTGTACGAAAGTTCAGGCAGGCAGACTGGGAAGAGCCCCTCGTCTTCGAGCTAAGCCATGAGGGAAGGTATGGCTTCCATCCACCCGAGGTTGAGGAGGAGATCAGGGATAAGATCAACGTTGAACGACTTATTCCTAAGAAGATAGCACGTGCAATGCCAGCGGGACTCCCCGAGGTCAGCGAAATGGAGATCCTGCGCCACTACATCCACCTAAGCCAGATGAACTATGGAGTAAATTCCGGCCTCATCTATCCGCTTGGCAGCTGCACCATGAAGTACAACCCAATAATCAACGAGGTTCTTGCAGGCCACCCCATGTTAACAGGCGCCCACCCCGACCAGGACACATCAACGGTCCAGGGAATCCTCGAATTTCTCTACAAGTTAAAGCAGGGCTACCTCTCCGTGACGGGGATGGATGACGCTACTCTCCAGCCTGCGGCCGGCGCCCATGGAGAGTGGACGGGAATTATGCTAATACGCGCTTACCACCAGGAACACGGCGATCTCGCCCAACGTACCGAGATCATAGTTCCAGACAGCGCTCACGGCACAAACCCTGCATCAGCAGCGATGGCTGGCTTCAAGATCATCGAGGTTCCAAGCGGTCCCGACGGCTGTATTAACCTCGATGCCCTTAGAGCAGTCGTCGGACCGCAGACTGCGGGGCTGATGCTCACCAATCCTAACACTCTGGGATTGTTTGACCACCAGATCGCTGATATAGCTGAGATTATCCACAAGGCGGGCGGCCTAATGTACTACGATGGCGCAAACCTTAACGCCATCATGGGTAAATGTCGTCCAGGCGACATGGGCTTCGACGTTGTCCACGTCAACTTACACAAAACATTCAGCACGCCTCATGGTGGAGGGGGCCCTGGAAGCGGCCCAGTCGGCTGCAAGTCCATCCTCGCCAAGTATCTACCTGTTCCGGACATCGTCTACAAAGAAGGAAAATATTCTCTCAGCTATAACAAACCCCAGAGCATAGGCAAGGTACACGGCTACTATGGGAACGTTAACGTAATGCTAAAGGCTTACACCTATATGCTGACAATGGGCCCAAACGGTCTCAAGGAGGCTTCAGAGCTCAGCGTTCTCAACGCCAACTACATTGCCAGGAAGCTAAAGGACACGAAGGGGCTCAGCTTGCCATTCGCTCCGGAAAAGCCACGTATGCACGAGGTGGCCCTCAGTGCTCAAAAGCTTAACGAGGACACCAGTGTGAGGTCGCTGAATTTGGCGAAGAACCTCCTTGACTACGGTCTACATGCGCCTACTATCTACTTCCCACTAATCGTCCCCGAGGCACTCATGGTGGAGCCAACTGAGACCGAGCCAGTTGAGGCCTTAGACGACTTCATCGACGTCGTGAAAAAGACTTGCGAGGTTGCCTACACTAATCCGCAAGAAGCCCTCAAGGCGCCTGTTAATACGGTCGTGGGGAAGCTCGATGAAGCGAAGGCAGCTCATCCGAAGACGATCTGCCTCAGCTGGCGTAGGCTCTGCCAACTTAATGAGGAATAGGAACAGTTTTTATCTTTAGGGTGCAGATAGGCGGGTAAGGATAAAGGATGCTGCCCGCCTTAGTCGCCCTTGAACTCGACTTCCTAAAGACGCCGCCATTCGCTACGTATTCAATCCTAGTTATCGCTGTTGGTCTTGGCCTTATCACGAGTTTTGTGAATGCGAGGATGACGGATCTTAGTGCCTATAGGAAGATGATGCTGGATAGCGCTAAAGCGCAGCACCAGATGATGGAGGCTGCGAAGAGTGGTAATCAGAGGGCGATTGACAAGGCGCAGAAGAAGCAGCAGGAGGTAATGGGGCAGCAGAGTAAGATGAGCATGGATAGGATGAAGATTAGCCTCTTCTTTATGATCCCGTTTCTCCTCATCTGGCAGTTACTAGGCAGCTTCTTTGGGAACATTATAATCGCCTACTTCCCGTTTGAGTTTCCATTCATTCCCAAAGAGCTCAGCGTAGCAAACTGGTACCTACTCTGCAGCTTTGCCTCCAGTGTCATCATCAGCCGCCTCCTCGGCCTTACATTCGAAATCGACCCCGAGGAGAGGACGTTAAAAGATGAGTAAGCGACGTTTAGTCATTACCGTCGCTGGTCCTCATGGCTCGGGAAGAACTACTCAGGCGAAACGTCTTGCTGATGATTTCAAGCTGCGCTATGTCTCAACTGGCACGCTCTTCAGGGAGAGAGCGCAACAGCTTGGAGTCTCTCTCGAGGAGATGACTCGTATAGCGGCAAGGGATGACTCGTTCGACAGGTTCCTCGACGACCGAGCCAAACAGGAGACTCGCAAGGGAAGAGTTGTGCTCGATGCAACCCTTTCAGGTTGTGTTGCGGAGAACCCAGACATACGAATCTACCTAACAGCTCCTCTCGACGTTCGGGTCCGCCGCATAGCGGAGAGAGAAGGGAGAGAGGTAAGTGAAGTTGAGATAGAGACACGCCTCCGAGAAGAGACAGAGGTTGATAGGTTCCGCCGCTACTACTCTTATGATTTAGCCAACCTCGCCATTTATGATGTCGTCCTAAATACAGCCCTCGCAGACGCGGATGGCGTCGCGAATATCCTTAAAAACGTAGTTGAAGCATATTTGGTAGAAAGGTGAGTATTGTGCCAACATTTGAAGTCGGAAGGGTTTGTGTGAAGACGGCCGGTAGGGACACAGGTAAGCGCTGCGTCGTGGTTGACTTAATGGACAAAAACTTTGCCCTTGTTACGGGGCCGAAGTCTGTATCGGGTGTGCGCCGCCGGAGGGTGAATGTTAATCACCTTAAGCCTCTCGAGGAAAAGTTGACTATCGAGAAAGGTGCATCGGATGAGCAGATCGCAGCGCTCCTCAAGTGATTTCTTAGCCATTTCATAATTTCATCAGGATGAAACTGTTCACTGGGTAGGCCACCTCGATAATATGGCTCTTGAGTTACTATTATGCAAACTCGTGTGGCACGCGAGAAAAATCATCAGATTACGAAGGATGATTTTCTACGCACATCGAATTAAATTGTTCCATCGATTTTGTTTCCTCAGATATTGTATAAAATAATTCGGCTCAGCTTAATTTATAATTTCACATTTATATTAGATGAATAAAATAAAAAAACTACGCTAAATAAAGACCCGACTACATCTTTTCGAGGTAGGCTACGTTGTTAACAACTGAAACCTCAATCTTGGAGTTCAGGTCTCGTGCGTCGATTCTCTTCTTCAGCTGGGTCCTCAGATAGTTGGCATCCTTACCGGTGACCTCAACTTTGACTAGAGCAGATTTTCCATTAAGGAACCTATCTATGATGGGGTCATATTTACTGCCTTTTCTATACTTCCTAGATGGCTTCTTTTCAACATCTACCAATTTGAATGGTATATCACTCATTTTTTTCGCCTGTAAGAAAAGTGATCATATGAGTTATTAAATTTATTGTATAACTACACTTTTCACAATTACTTCTAAGATGGTGGATAGTTTTTAAGTGCAAATTGGTAAAAACTAATGAAGTTCAGATGTGATGCTTATATTAGACACACTTGTCTAATCGACTCTTTGAAGATTTTTACCCCTAGGTCAAGTTGTTTCAGGGTTATATATTCGTCAGGAGTGTGTGCTTGGTCTATGTTGCCGGGCCCGCAGATGATCGTGGGGATGCCGGCTGCTGTATAGCTAACTGCCTCGGTGTAGTATGGTGCGCCTGTTGGCTGCTTTTTCAGTATCTTAGTGAGTAGCCTGACCACTTCACTGTCCTGTGGTACGTCGAGGGGTTTGCTCGTTGTAGCGTTTAGTATTTCCGCCTTGAATTCCGGGTCCCTAGCCTTACAGGCGTTGATGGCTTCTTTTATCCAGCCCTTGCTCACTGCGGGTTTATCGTGGCCGGGTATGAGTCGTGTGCTGAGGGTTAGTGTGCATTGGTCGGGGATTATGTTAGTCTTGAAGCCGCCGTTTATTAGAGTGCATTCGATCGTTGTTGGGCCAAGGAGTGGATGGGGTTTCTCGTTGAGGTTCCTCTGGAGCTTTCGTAGCTCCTGGAGAAGGTCGGATGCTTTGTTGATGGCGTTTATTCCGAGCTCGGGGCGGCTGCTGTGAGCTGCTTTACCGTGGACCATTATCTTCATGCTGCCGCCCCCCTTGTGGGCGCGTATGATCTCCATCATGCTTGGCTCGGGGATTATGCCAATCCTTGCGTCTCTTTTCGTTACCTTCCCTTCCTCGATTGCCTTAGTGACGTACCAGCCTCCTGTGTCCTCACCAGCTGTGAAGCTGAGAGTGAGCTGGCGCTTGTATCGCTCCTTGGAGAACGCCTTTGCGGCCTCGAGTATTGCGGCGTCGGGGCCCTTCATATCACAGGCTCCCCGCCCGTAGAGCCTTCCACTCTTCACGACGCCTTCGAATGGTGGGGTAATCTTCCATAGACTCAGGTCTCCAGCGAGAACCACGTCGATGTGGCCGCTAAGTAGGAGGCCAGGTCCCTTTCCTTCGCCTATCTTACCTATGACGTTAGCGCGGTCCTTCTCAACGATCTGGAGCTCGGTGTTAGCGCCGATATCCTCAAGGTAGTCCTTTATCCACTTCGCAAGTGGGAGCTCTCTCGCTGGGGGACCGGATGTATCATATGAGATGAGGGTCTTCGCTGTCTCGACTACGGACATGTCGTCTACTCATCGGGGCTAGATGTATTAGAAATTGGCGAAGTGTGTATGTAAGGATTCATTGATGGATGCCTATAAATGATGAAAAGGCGGCTACGTCTCTAATGGGTGTGGCACACATTATGTGTGCTGGGAGGCTTGATTGATTATGTCTGGGGAGAGACGCTGGGTGAAGAGTAGATTGACTGGTGAACATCGCATCGAGAGGATCGATACATCGACAAGTAGAGGCGAGGGTTACAGGGAATTCCTTGACGAAGTTGATAGCAGTGCTAAATGTGAAAAATGTGGGGGACTGCCATACGACATAGTGTTCAGCCACAACGGTGTACTATACAAGTTCTGCCTCTATAAGGTGGAAAAAGATGGGAAGATATTAGCCGAGACTGATTATGAGAAACTCCACGAGTACACCAAGAAGGGTGGAGAAATGATGAACATTAGAGAAATTAAAACTAAGACAAAGAAATTTTCAAGATAGATCGCGTGCGTAGATTAGGCTCTGGATCTAATTGATTGGAATGTATGACGCTGTGAAGGATGAGCCATCCTGTCCAATTGAGGAGAGGGATACAATTGCCACGTTCTGTCGGTTGATCATTGTGAATTGACTCGATGGGAAATCGGTAATTTTACCAGTCTTTCCTCCCATAGTCGCGCTGCAGTCTGTAAACTTCACCGAGCCGAAGTTAGCTAGGGCTCCTACGCGATTGCCGATTGTTGGGCGTTCCACCACCCACTCCGCTGAGAGCATTTGAGATCCGTATACAACGCTTGTTCGATAGGATTGCCCCGTGGTTTGATCGCTGATGTTTATTGACCAGGTGTTTGTTATGAAGTCTGTTTGGGTGATTGTTGCTTTGATGATGTCTCCTGGTTTTATCGGTATGGTGATTGTTATGGGTAGATCTGGTAGAAGCTCGTACCATGCTGAGTATGATGTGGCCCCATTTAGTGAGTCGTGCTGTGTTCCTGTTTGGATCAAGGTTTGGTCAAATTGTCCTCCGATTCCGACCCATGTTGCGGAGTA
>JBGPRA010000002.1:0-39144 GCA_041489375.1 Bathyarchaeia archaeon
CGGGATGTCTGATCCGAGGCTGAAAGCTAGCTGCGCGAATGATGCAGCGAGTCCGCTGAGTAGGTAGAAGAATATGAAGTTGGTGTGTCCGAAGCGATCTTCCACATTGTCTCCGAATATCCACAGGTAGAGCGGCGCGCGCGCGTTGATGGCAATTATGCCGTAGGATACGAGTGGAACGGTTTTACTGGAACTGTTATCGTCGCCTATTGGGATCATGAGCTATTTCTATCTTCATGGTTGTGACGACAATATTTAAGTTTACAGGCTAATCTACGTGCATGATTGATCTATATCACCGATTCATAATGTTATAATAATTTGACAGATTTTGGTAAGATGAAATTACGCTCTGAGGGTTATCTTTGTTATCGGTGCTCTACCAATTCCTTGAGAACTCCCCTGAATCCGTTACAATGGTCCTAAACGGTAAGTATTACTATGTGAATCAGAGTGCATCAGAGCTCCTAGGTTATCATGCCCCTGATGAGGTGCTTGGGAGGGAACCCTCCGATTTCATCGCCTCCTCGGATAAGACGTGGGTTATGGGTATACTAAATGGCCTGGCTAAGGGTGAGACTCATCCACTTCGCTATGAGTTCAAAATGAGGAGGGTTGACGAAACTGAGGTAGAGGTTGAGACCTATCTTAAGATCATCTATGTGGGTGAGAATCTTGCAACCCTCGCGTTTACGAGAGATATTTCCCAAAGGAAGATGTATGAGAGGAGACTTGAAGCCCTACATAATATTTCCAGGGATCTCGGCAAGGCTAAGAGCCTTCAAGAAATTATGGAGATTACTCTAGTAACGATTTCAGGCCTGCTAGGTTTCCGTTGGTGTGGGATCGGCTTCGTTGAGGGTGATGGGCTACATTACAGCTTACATATAGGGGATAAGAGCTTCGGAGGAGGCTTATTTCAACTCAATAGCCCAAGTGTAACCTTGCGAGCGATGAAGACGGGCCAGGCTCAGCTTGTGAAGGATACGAGACTCGATCCCGATTATCAACATACACCGAATAGCCCCTCTAAAGAGATGTTATCGGAATTAACGGTGCCAATCACAATAGATGGGGTTGTTGAAGGCATCATCAACCTTGAGAGTGAGGAGCTTAACGCCTTTAATGAGAATGATCAGAAGCTTATCCAGACCCTGGCTTACCACGTCGCTTCAGCAATTATCAATATTCGTTCACGCGAAAACATAAGGAGGAACCTTGAGGAGCTCGAGCGCTCTAACAGGGATCTAGATGAGTACACATATGTTGTGTCTCATGATCTCAAGGCCCCGCTAAGGACGATCAAGTCTTTCAGCACTTTTCTCTCAGAGGACTATGGGCATCTGCTGGATGACTCTGGCAAGGATTACTTGCTCAGAATAGCCTCCGCGGCAACTAACATGGATCATCTTATCGAGGATCTTCTACTCCTTTCGAGGGTGGGAAGGAAGTTTACAGAGAATGAGGAGGTTAATCTTAACGAGGTTCTCGAGGAAATCAAGTCCGATCAGGCCGCCATGTTAGCTGAGAGGAATTGTAGGGTAATCGTAGGAGAGCTCCCCTCAATAAGGATCCAGAGGATATGGGCGAAACAGATCTTCGCCAACTTGATGAATAACGGGTTGAAGTTCAACGAGTCTCAGAGCCCAACGGTTGAGGTTTCCTGTATAAATGAAGCTGATAGATATGTCTTCGCTGTCAAAGATAATGGGATCGGGATTGACGAGAAGTATCACTCAAAGCTCTTCAAAATATTTGAGAGGCTCGACGCTGGGGGAAAGTTTGAGGGGACAGGAGCTGGGCTCGCAATTAGTAAGAAGATCGCTGAATACTTCGGCGGGGAGATCTGGGTGGAGAGTAAGCCGAGCGTTGGGAGCACATTCTTTTTTTCAGTCCCACAGAAGGCAGGTGAAACTAAGGAGGATTGATTTTGTCTACAAGTAAAATTCAGCAGAACCAGGCAATATTATTAGTGGAAGACAACCCGGACGATGTCCTGATAACCAAGAGGGCTCTTTCAAAGGGAAGGATAAGTAACGCCCTCTACGTGGTGAACAATGGCGAGGAAGCTATCAGGTTCCTAAGGAAGCAGGGTGATTACAGGGGGGCATGTACCCCTGCTCTGGTCCTACTCGACCTAAACATGCCTAAGATGGATGGTTTCCAGGTACTCAAGGAGATTAAAAACGACGCGAAGCTGAAGAGCATCCCAATAATCGTCTTAACGACATCTGATAGGGACAGGGACATAGATGACGCCTATAAATATGGTTGCAATAGCTACATAGTAAAACCTGTCAGCTTTGAGAACTTCATTAAAACAGTTATTGAGATCAAGGATTACTGGCTGTGTCTATCGCGCGTCCCAGCTGATATAAGGTGAAATGAGGTGCATGTATGAATCTAAAAATATTGTACATCGAGGACAACGTTGATGATCAGGCCATTCTTCGCAGGTACTTCGAAAAAACTGGGCTTGACTTCGAGCTAGAGTACCAAACGAATGGCCGTGAAGGTCTGAGAAGCTGCATCTCAGGAAAGCGTGACCTCATCTTCCTCGACTACAGACTCCCCGATATGACAGGTCTGCAGGTCCTCGAGGAGATTAAAAAAGAAAACGTCAAAACACCCGTTATCTTCGTCACAGGGCAGGGCAACGAGAAGACAGCTGTCGAAGCGTTAAAGCGAGGAGCCCTCGACTACATAGTCAAGAGCGAGATAAACCCTGGAAAGATATTGGAGACCGTTAGAGAGCACGTATTCAAGATTCGCATGCCAGAAGATTTCCCTATCGAATTCAGCGCATACCTCTCCAACCTATTCAAGGATCATAGAGAGATTGTAGTTAAGCAGTCTAACGATTTACAATTATCACCCCCGTTCAAGTATCCCTTCGATTACTCTGTAACTAATCTGAAGAAGCTATCCGATGCGAATGTGCTAACTAAAAAGATCGTACAAACCACGTTGGTGTGCCCCGCATGTCAATCTTATCAATATGAAACCTTGATGAAGTGTTCTAAGTGTGGAGACATTCATCTTGTAAGGGGCGAGTCAGAGTTGGAGTTCGAACGTAACAAATCCTTGTACCAATGGTTTAGATGCAATAATGGTCACACCTCTAACTCTCCATCCTTAACTTACAAATGTATCAGATGCGGAAACGAATTCAACCTCTTGAACGCAAAAATCGATTATCTATACAGTTACGCCCCCACAAGCGAGGGACTTGACTTACTTAACCTTAGCATACGCACAGCTACAAAGACGGATGCTAAGCCTATCGAGGAAGCACAGATTACGGTTGAACCCCAGAAGACAGAGACTAAGCCTATCGAGGAAGCACAGAAGACAGCTGAGCCCTAGATTCATCAAACCCATAAAGTTCGTTGAGCGTGCGACGCACACTAAGCTCAATAATGTAGGGAGAGGGTTTCAAACTACACAATAAAAGATGTTGAAAGCCGTAGCTGTCTTATTACACACGCCTGCGTGCATATCTTCGTAACTTCTTATCTCGATATGGACCCTATTTTTAATACCTTGAAGAGCATTGCCTCTGTGATACAGCTTGTCTAAGCAACCAGACGAGATCGTGGATCAGGTTGTAAAGTACACTTATGGTACTTGGCGTTTCCAGAAGGGATGGAAGCCCCAGCACATAGTCGACGCAGAAGGTGTATACCTCACCGATGTTTCGGGGAAGAGGTACCTAGATTTCTCATCCCAGCTCATGTGCTCTAACCTGGGCCATAAGAACCAGGCGCTTATCAAAGCGATAGTTGAGCAGGCTAAGTTGATGCCCTACATAAACCCCGCATACTCTACCGACATCCGGGCAAAGGCGAGTGAGGCTCTGGTTAAGGTTCTGCCTGCAGGGCTCGAGAAGATTTTCTACTCAACCTCAGGTACGGAGGCAAACGAGGCTGCCCTTAAGATCGCCAGGATGTACCAGAAGCCGAGGGGAGCTTACAAGGTGATTTCTCGCTACACCTCCTACCATGGCTCAACCGCAGCAGCCATCGCATGCACAGGTGACCCCCGAAGGTGGTTCGCTGAGCCCAGCAGTAAGGTCGATGGCACAGTATTCGCCCCCGACTGCTATTGCTACAGATGCCCATTCAACCAAGAATACCCGGCCTGCGGTGTGACCTGCGCCGAGTACGTTGATTACATGCTCAGGAACGAGGGAAACGTTGCAGCAATCATTGTGGAGCCCGTCGTAGGCACAAACGGTGTACTCGTCCCGGTCAAGGAGTACCTACCCCGGCTCAAGCAGATCGCTGAGGAACACAACGTGATCTTCATAGCCGATGAGGTGATGGCTGGCTGGGGAAGGACGGGCACTTGGTTCGCCGTTGATAATTGGGGAGTGAAGCCTGATATACTTGTCACAGCTAAGGGCGTCACCGGCGCCTATACGCCCCTCGGCATAACGGCTACCACCAAGAAGATCGCGGATTACTTCGAGGAGAACTACTTCGCCCATGGCCACACGTATGAGGCGCATCCTCTCGCTATGGCGCCGGTTGTCCCCGCGATAAACGAGTACAAGCGTCTAAACGTCTTTGAGAACGCGAAGAAGCTTGGAGCCCACATGGGTAAGAGGCTAAACGAGCTTAAGCTTCGACACCCCTCAATCGGAGACGTGAGGGGCATAGGCCTGTTCTGGGCGGTCGAGATCGTGAAGAACAGGAAGACGAAGAAGCCCTTCAACACGCGGATTGACAAGGTTCACGGCGTCCCACTGATAGTGGATAAGGTCGCCGCTGAGATGGGTAAGGGCGGTGTCATCTGTAACACCTGGATAAGCCACTTTGTGATAGCTCCGCCGTTGATCGTGACTAAGGAGCAGGTTGACGTCGGCGTTGATGCGATGGATGAGGGGCTGAAGATTGCGGATAAGGAGGTTGAGGCGTAAGCGCCTTACCCAATCCGAGCATGTAACCTTTTTTTTTAAAAAAAAATATAGTTGGTAAGACATTAATTTTAAGCGCGCTTGGCGTGTTATTACGCGCGCAATAAAATATATGAAAATAAATTAGTAATGATATTAACTACATTGCTCCTCTTACAGGTATATTATGTATAATATTGAAAATTTTGTTAGATTAACAAGAATTAATGAGTATTTTAAAGTTTTACTATTACTTTTTCCTTTAATATTTATAATTTCTCCGCAAAATCTTTTATCATTCGTAACCATTGAAATCTTTTTATCCAATCTCCTCCTTACGGCATTTACATATACATTTAATGATGTAGAGGATGCGGAAGATGATTATTTTGATGCTAATAAGAGGAAAAGGAACCCAGTCACAAGCCAAGAATTAACAAAAAATCAAGGCTATTTTTTCAGCTTTATCCTTTTAGCCACTGGTTTACTTTTACTTTATTTAATTAGTCCATTAATTTTTGTTGTTGGAATTATTTTTTCTTTTATAGGTTTCATTTATTCCTGGAAGCCAATAAGATTAAAATCTATTCCGATCATTGATCTTTTTTCACATGTACTTTTTTTGGGGGCTCTTCAATTCCTGACAACCTACATGACGTATAGAACAATTGAGTTACTTATTATTCCCTTTTTAATGATAATTATTCCTTTTTCATTGATAAATCAACTCATGGGTGAATTAAATGATTTCAAGGTTGATAAAGAAACAAAAAACATCAACACCATTCAAAAATTTGAAAGGATTAATATGAGAAAGATAATTATCTTTTGTGGTATGGTAATGTTCATTGGTTTTTCAACAATCTTTTTTACTGATCTATTAGAAAATAGACTAGTCAATCTTCCAATCACATTATTAATTGGCAGTATGGCGTTCTATAGACTGCGTTTTTTTTTGAATGACACCAAGAGATTTGACACTTAATGTTTTTGTGTCCCTTTTCGCGCTAGCATAGCTTCTATTATATATTATACCGGCGCGCGTGTGTTTTTTTTGAAGGATTAGGTTTCACAGTTTATGGTTCTTAAGTGTTATTTATGGTAGCGGTGATCATCTAACCGGTTTTGTCATGAGCAGGATCCTGCTAATCGGAGCGGGCGCGCAGGGTGGTCCCTGTGCCTCAATTCTCGCAAGAGATAAGGATGTATCGGAGATAGTGCTGGGGGACATCAACCTTGAGTTGGCTAAAAAGGTCAGCAAGAAGATTGGGAGCGAAAAAATCACCGTCGAGAAGCTTGATGCATCCAAGAATAAGGAAGTTGAAAGGTTAGCTAGAGGCGTGGACGCTGTGATTAACCTGACCCTCACGGCGTTCGACATGAACATCATGAAAGCTGCCTTGCAAAGCGGCGCACACTACATCGATACTTCATTCGGGGAACCTGACTTGATGGATATCCGCGCAAGAGACAACATTCTGAGCCAAATCATAGAGAAAAGGCCACTAGTTTACGACAGGGAGTATAAGGAGGCAGGTTTGACCGCGCTCCTGGGGTGTGGGGTCTCACCGGGAACAACCAACGTGATCACTAGGTACATCTGCGATAAGATGGATCGGGTGGAGGAGATTCGTATCCGTTATGGCGGGCGCGCCCTGGAGGAGTCAAGAGAAGTGGTGAAGGCGTGGACGCCCACCTGGTCGCCGTTCAGGGCTTTATGGGGATACTCGATCGAGCCCACGGTCTTTGAAGGTGGAGATTATAGGAAGTACCCGATCTTCTCAGGTCCCGAGGAGTACCCGTTCCCCGACCCCGTGGGGCCAGTGCTATTGAGTTACCACCAGCACCAGGAGCCAATATCTCTGCCGCACTTCATTGGGAAAGGTATCAGGTATTGCGACTTCAAGTACCCTGTTGATGCACTCGTGGGGGCCTTCGTAAAGATGGGGTTCGGAAGCCCCGAGCCGATTGACGTTAACGGGGTCAAGGTTGCGCCGAGGGACGTGTTGTTGAAGCTTGTGCGCCCTCCTGTTAACTCATTCCTCGCCGAGGACGATGCGAGCATCAGAAAGCCGCTTGACAGATTGACCCTCATAGTTGTTGAGGTAAAAGGAACTATGTCAGGGAAACCCGCTACATATAGCGTGGTTTGTCCTAATTCATTCTATAGAACCACTGAGGAGAGGCTCTCCGTCTACGGCAGGCTTGGGACCGCTATAACCAGTGTTGCGTTGCCTGCGGTAATTGGGGCCAAGATGTGCATCAATGGAGGTGCTGATAAGGGCGTGATCTGTGCTGAGTGTCTTGACCCGGAAATGTTCTTTAAGATGGCGACGGAGATGGGCTCCCCTGTGAAAATCAATGAGGTGGTTACCAGAGAGGTCTCCTACTAATCTATGAAAAATATGATCAGAAAAAGGAATGGATAGCATGTACTCGTCGACGCGCGCGTATCTTGTTTAAAATGGTATAAAGTTGGGGAAGGATACTCCGAAGATCTGGATTAAAGACAGATCCAATAAGTAAAGCAAAAGCCACGATGCTATGACCATGCCCAGTGCTCCGAGCCGACCGCTGCTGAAGATTCTTCTGTAGACTATTATCCACACTATGATTGCTAAGTCGAAGCCAAGGATAGTTGCTGCGATGCCTAGGAACGTATTTAATGATATTGCTATGATGTAGAAAGTCAAGAAGTAGACTATTGTGCCTCCAAGTGTGGCGCCCATCGCGTCGCCGAAGCTCGCTAATGTACCCTTGATGAACTTTCCTGCGAAGTAGACTGGGGTTGAGATTGAGATCCAGAGAAATATCAACCCTGCGATGAAGATGATTATACCAGTCCACGTTGTCGGAAGCGTGGGGGAGATTGGCGGGGCCAATTTGGGTTCACGCTCACATGATGTTCAATTTATGTGCATTCACATTTCTATTTAGAATTGATAGTCGCTAAGTTCTAGAGTTTAGAACAGTGTTTAGAAACTCGAGCACATATTCTCGAATGCCGTGGCGGGTCGCGTGTATCCATAAGTTTTTAATAAATTCTCAGGTACGCGTTTTTCAGGTGAGCAAGTTTTATAGAATTACTTTAACGTTTTTTACCCATGTCCAGGAGCTTGACCGAGAGGAAAATCAAGTATCTAAACAAGCTAATTGTGAGAAACTAGGACAGCGTGAATTTTGAGCCGTTGGAAGTACCCACATCTCCTAATGAGGAATTGATGCGGCTTAGACTGAGGAGAAAGGCCTACCGGATGTTACTTGATTTATTTAAGTTGGATAAAGCCGGTGTAATAAATTACGGGGACATTGAGGATTCGGTAGTCAATAATATTTTACTGTTGATGGGTGACGTGTATCTAAGCGAGGATCAGAGGCGGGAGAAACAGGTTTTACTGCTATCTTGAATTTTAGTCTGCTTGAATTGCCATTGTACGGATTACTAAGTCACGTGTTCTTTTTTATATAAAATCCGATCCCGTCTCACTTCCAGACGATATTCGGCTTCGTTCTGAGGGGGATTCGGTAAAACTTGTTCTTCGGGTAACCTAGCATCATCGCCCCGAACGGGTTATGCCCCTCTGGTAACCCAAGATTCTCTCTCATTGGCTTCCATAGATTTGCTGCTAAGTTGAACCAGCCTCCCCAGCAAGTCCCGATCCCCTCCGAGTAAGCTGCCAGGTCGAGGAACGTCAACGCGATCTTGCACTCCTCCTCCCACCTGGTCCCCTCAGCGTAGGCAACTACAACGTGTGGTGCGCCCCAGGTAATAGTGTCAAAGCCACGGTTCCAGTTTCCTACACAAGTTGAGGCCTTAACCCTCTTCGCCACCTCAGGGTCATCTTTTATCGTTGACTTTAACCAGTCGATTGTCATGCCTGCCAACCTGCCCACCTTCCTTCTGTCATCTATGACCATCCACTTGACTGCCTGCGAGTTCTGGCCAGTCGGTGCGTAGCTCGCTGTTTCGATTATTCTCCGTATGATCTCCACTGGGATTGGCTTGGTCTGGAAGCTGCGGATGGATCTGCGAGTTTTAAGGAGGTGCTCGACCTGCGCTGCACTTGGGAGGAGCCCTGGTGAGACTGGCTGACACTTCTGAGGGTCCATCGATCTATGTGTTAGGGCCCCCTGGGGGCATACCGCGACGCAGTGCCCGCAGTTAATGCACAGCTTATCGGCGTTGCTGGCGGGTTTGGGGATCTTGTCCGCTTTTACTTCTATGATTTTGACTCCGCACTCCTCGGTGCAGGCCCCGCATCCCACACATTTCTCATCGACAGTGAACAGGCTCAATGAGGCACCACGATCAACCACCGCGTGGAACGGGGGATAAGACTTTCCAGAAACATTGCTCGCTCAAAATTCTGTTAATATATACGGAAACCCCTGTACTTTCGGGTGCGTATTGTTGAGTGTTGATGGTGTTCTCAGTAGGTTCTGGTTGTGGGAGTTGACTCGTCCCGCGTTTGAGGATTGGCTGGATAAGGAGCCTGCTCCCGTTGTGGTGCTTGGCATTGGGTCAATTGAGCAGCATGGGCCTCAACTGCCCCTTGGTATGGATTCCCTCGGGTCCCAGTTCTTCGTCCATGAGGTGGCGAAGAGGACGAACAGCGTGGCTCTGTGCCCCGTGTTCCCCGGCTACTCGCCTCATCACATGGGGTTCAGGGGGACTGTGACTCTGAGTGATCAGACGCTGTTGATGGTGCTGATGGATACGATTGGGAGCTTAGCCGATCATGGTGTGAAGAGGTTTGTTATCAGTAATCATCATGGTGGGAACACTCAGATCATGAATCTGGCGATCCAGCTTTCGAGGCGTGAGTACAGGGTCATGGTGCACGCGCCGACTGGGCCTTCCAATACGGAGCTGGCTAAGATGTTGGAGGACAGGCAGAAGCGGTTCTGGGATGTGCACTCGGGTCCGACGGAGACGTCCTCCGCGTTACTCAACTTCCCGGAGCTTGTGGAGATGTGGAGGCTGAAGGATTGGAAGCCTACCCTCAAAATTGATCCTAAACTAAAGGAGTTTATGAATCCTGATAGGCCTGACTTTGAGGTAGTTACCCAGGTTCGGGCTGCTTGCAGTGAGCCTGACACGGACGACTTCACTAGCAGCGGCGTCTATGGGACGAATGACCCTCGCACGGCGAGTGTGGATGAGGCTAAGAAGAGGTTTGAGGAGCGGGTCGGTTTCTTCGTTGACTTCATAAAGCAGTGGAAAAAGATACCCGTACCCCCCGCGTTTCAGTGAAGTATCCTCGGTTAAATCATGATTCTACAATTTTGGCTTATATCAAACCTTGTGCGTGTTGGTCTTCGGTTATTGCTTTAATGCGTGCACTCTAGGTTTTTAGTCATATGTACTAGCGTTGAGCCTAGGAATGGCTCTCGCCTCGTCTCCTCGTATCCAAGCCATTTGTATAGTGCGATGTTCTCCTCGAAGAGCGAGTTAGTGTAGAGTCGGATGCTTTTATGGCCATGCTCGCGTGCTTCCTGCTCGGCGAACTCAAGTAGGCGGAGGCCTAGTCCCTGTCTCTGATAGTCGGGGTGGACGGCGACGCTCCAGATGAGGGTCTGGTCCTCCTCGTGTTTTAGAACAAGCACTCCCCTAGGCTGGTTCCTGAACCTGAGAATGTGTACGTGGTGCTTAGAGATCATTTCTATGTAATCCACTGTCATGGGTTCAGGTTTCCGACCAAGTCTGTGTATGTATTTTGAGTACGCTGCGTCTGTGATGGCGGAGACTGTGGCTGCGTCTTCCTTTGATGCGTGCCTGATGGTTACTAGGGCATCATCATGAGCGCTGTGTCGAAGGGATCTGTCTGAGTTCATGCTGACTTCTATCTAGTGGGTTATGAATAATTTAACGTGATTTAGTCGCTCCAGGCATAATGAGGTTTGAATAGGGTAGTAATTCAGGCGTTCACTCGCGCACGTGTTGCTGGTTTTGTGCGCGCGCAACTATACACGACAGCGAGTATGGCTACTAACTACTATGGTGCATCTATAAGGCACTACTCGATAAAAACTCAGCTTCTGCCACTACAGCTATAAACGCGTTGGCCAAATACACCAAAAAGAATGAGCAACTACACAAAGACCTAATGGAACACTTCAAGACTGCTCCGAAGGAAAAACGTGACCTCATCAAGGTACACCGCACACACCAACTTCCCTCCTTCAAATAACATCGCCCTAAACCCTCCCTATACCTAAACTCGTCATCGATGGCTCATCTCTTTTCGTCTCATTTTCGCTCCTCAGTCCAAGCAGAGTCCAGATAATTTCTCAAGTCGTAACCATGTTCAGCCCGTCCACTTTCGCTCAACTGTCTGTCCAAGGTCAAGGGGGCTAAGGATCCACATGCTCCGTAGTCCATCCAGCTTTGCATATTCGTCCCAAGTTTCCATGGCCAACACAGCTTGTCCACAGTACACACTATAATCTCCGCATGTCCAGGTCCAGTGATGGATTCCTCCGTCTCTCCAATGTACGTCTTCTCCTCCACGTGCAGCTAACCGCCGCGTCGATGCACCACTAGTCTACACATGGTGCTCATAGAGTAACGCGTCTAGGAAATCAGGGATTGTGCGCACCGCACATAGGACCATGGACGAAACATGGATAAATGGACTGGAATTGGACGCAAGGAAAAACATTGGAATATTGGACGAATCGTTATTCGATACTGGACTTCTACGGACCATAACCTCGAACAAGCTTAATACGTCGTTACCCAAGAACCAGGCATGGAAGCAAAGAGGCGAATCCTAATTCTAGCCGCAAGCCCGCGGAAGAACGGCAACAGCACCACCCTCGCGCTCAGAGCCGCTGAGGGCGTCAGGGATGGCGGCGGCGAAGCAAGCGTACAGCTCATCGCCCACATGAATATCTCCCCCTGCAGCGCCTGCGATTACTGCCGCTCCAACCCGGAGGCCGGGTGCAGAAACATGGACGACATGCAGCCGCTCTACACGAAGATCAAGGAGGCGCAGGGCATCCTATTCGCGACACCAATCTACTGGTTCAACATGTCGGCGCAGATGAAACTCCTCATCGACCGCACCTACGCCGTTCACATCGATGACTCCTACGCCCTAACTGGGAAGGACGTCGGCGTGATCCTCACTTACGAGGATGAGGACGTTTATGTATCAGGCGGGGTCAACGCGCTGCGCACTTTCCAAGACATATTCCGGTACGTCAGGGCTAATCCCGTCGGCGCGGTCTACGGAACAGCTGGGAAGCCTTGGGACGCCCAGGATAACCCTACACTCATGCAGAAGGCCTACGACCTAGGCAAGAAACTAGCAAATCCAAAGTAGCACTCGTTTTCGTATATAGTGGCACACGCCGCCACTACTAATCTTCTACCTCGAATTTAGGCTCAGAGGAGAAGCCAAATGGGAAGGGCGTCGGCGTCGTCTTGTCGTAGAGCTCAAAGGCTAGCTTACGTAGGGCGAGGTCTTTGCTGGTGAAGGGCTTCGCCTCCTTCTGGTAGAGCACCGCCCTCACGGCGCCTGCGGCCACGCTCAACGTGTCCGCCTTGAATGTGACCTCGTCTCGCTGGTCTTTGTAGAGGGAAACTTCCTCATTGGTCCTCGGGCGGACCCTCTTCTCCATCTTGTAGAGTTCGCTGTAATCGGTGATGAGCTTGTCGAGGTTAACCGAAGTCCACCATCGGAACCTGACGTGGTGATACGGCTCTGGCATATCGATTCGCCGATTGATCCGTGGGGACCGCGGCGTATAGGGTTGACGCTCCACTTGCATGTCAAAGACGTGTTTTTGGGGACTTTAGATTCTAATATTAGTGTGATTAAAAACTGGTTGGATAAACTTGTCTGCAGCGTTCCATGGCGCGAAGTATTGCTGGATGGATGGGAAAGTTGTGGAGACTGAGCATGCGCTCGTCTCGGCGATGGAGCCCATATACCTCGGAATATTTGAGGGCATAAAGGCGTACACACAGGGCAACATAGGCGAGCTTTCCGTGTTCTCCTGGAACCAACATATGGACAGGTTGTGGAGGAGCGCGGCTATAGACGGGTTAAAGATGCCCTACAGCAAAGACGAGCTTCTAGAGGGGCTCAAAGCAGTTGTGAGCGCGAATAGCTTCAAGTCGAACATCTACATCCAGCCACGGATCTGGCCAAGGGCGGATGACCCTGAGGAGGTTCACGTAGTCATCCCTGTCTGGAAGTTCAGCACACTCCTGCCTTCTGGTAACCCTGAGTTCTCGAAGCAGAGGAGGTTCATGATCAGCAGTTGGAGGAGGATCTCGAGCGATGCTATGCCGCCTCAGGCTAAGAGTTGGGCGAACTACGCGAACAGCCAGCTAGCCGCCAGGGAAGCGCAGAGATGCGGCTACGACTCCGCGATATTCCTCGACAACAGAGGCTTCGTATCGGAAGGCACGGGGGCGTGCCTCATGGGCGTTCGTGATGGAAGACTGATTACCCCCCCTGTGACCGCCAGTATCCTCGAATCCGTTACTAGGAACTTCTTCCTAGAGTTCATCCCCAAAGAACTCGGGATACCGGCAGATGTGAGGGATATTACCCGGGCGGAGCTCTACGCGTGTGATGAGGTCTTCTTATGTGGTACTGGGGGCGAGGTGACGCCTATTACCAGCATCGACGATATAGCCGTGGGGAAAGAATACCCTGGGTCCACTACCAAGAAAATTGCCAACTACTACTCAGAGGTCCTCGCAGGGATAGTCGAGAAATACAATAGCAGATTAACCCCAGTGTAGTCCATTACAAGAACGCTTGTTACTTCGTTATCAAGCACGTGACGGTCATTTCTTGAAAATCGGGGTGATTAGAAGCAGATCACTGAGTCACCGAGCATCTGGTCTGTTCTGCAATAGCTCATAGATTTTTGATATATGGTGAGAATTGATTGGGCTACACAGTATTGAGACCTCCTTGAGCTTGCCCTCCTCTCGATATTGAATCCAAACACCTTTCTGTAAACCAAAGCTGATCTGCTCCGTTGCCAGAATGGCTTCGTATGGAACCTGAAACTGTGCTTTGCTCTTGAACGGCAGTAGCTCTGTTGGGGCTAGGCTTCCTTTCGGGAACCCATAGATCCGCTCATCGGTTAACACAATCCTGGTCATGTTGCGGAATGTAAGAGCAAACATCGTGGGGCGGCTGAAACAGATTGTGACACCCAGGGGGCCAAAAGAGTAGAGCTCTCTTTCCTCCGTTTCACTACTAGCCATGTCACTCGCTCCTTTGCCGCATTCTGGGCAAAACCTATCTGTTTCACCTATTCTCGCTCCACATTTTGAGCAGTACATTCTGTTTAACTCTGTATTAATTTGCGGTGTTTACTGCGTTAACAGCTTTGTCATAACGCGTGCGCGTCGTGAGATATGTCAGGTGTTGGTTGGGGGGCTTTTACCCATCTTTTCCATGAGGTGGTCGCGCTGCGCCATTAGCTTCTCGAATTGTTCATCGGTTATCTTGTCCTCGATGAAGTACCTGAGGATCGAGCTGGATAGAGTGTCGATCTCTTGATGCAGTTGATGCGGGTCCGAGGAGGAGCGATCGAATATGCTGACCATGCTCCTGTATAGGCGGTAGTATGTCTTCCGCCTCCTCCTCAGGTTGTTGCCCAGGTAAGCCGAGTAGAGGATTGCCGACACTGTTCCGAATGTGACCCAGTAAGCAGGTTCAGTTAACCATCGGTTGACGCTCTCGGAGAACCTCTCTCCGATGTTCTTGACCCTCGGTCCGCTGGCGACGGAATATGAGGCTGGATACAAGTCCCCCCTGTGTATTGTGAATGTGGCGATGTTCCCACTCCAGGCTGCCTTGTTAGAGGGTGATGCTGTTATCACATCGGTTTCAGATGGCATTAGTATGCGGATCTCCTGCTCGACGTTATAGGATTCATTTTGGTACAGTGGGGAGACGTCGAGGGTGAGGGAGTAGCCGTCCTTATTCTGGGTTATTATGTTGGCTTGCGTCTTGAAGTAGACGTAGTAGGATCTTGCGTTAGCCGTAGAGTCCTGGTACCATTGGAAGGCTTCTAGGCTGCCGATGGATATAGAGGTAAGGTCGAAGCCGGTTAGCAGTGTCTCCAGTTGCTTCTCCCCTAGTATGTATTCCGGTATGTTCGTTATGTGGCACCAGATGTAGATCTCGGCTCGGGATGATGTTTCGTTGTAAACTGTTCTTACGACGGTTTTGTTTATGGGGACACCGTATCCCTTCACGTCTATGCTCCACGAGTATTCGAGCCACCATGCTGGGTCACTGGTTATACTGTCTTTGAATTCATCGAAGGAGGAGTAAGGGCTGTTGAAGGAGTTGTTCACAGTGGTCCAGTTCATGGCTTCGCTGAAAGAGGCGAATATGTCATTGGGTTTTACTAGCACCTGTCTTCTATGAGCCTCGTACCATCTGCCATCTGATATCCAGGATGGGGGCTTGGTGTAGTTGGCTTCCTCGATCCATTCGACGCTCCCAATCGTCGGGGTGATTTGGTCTAGGACGTGCCAGGCGGAGCCTGACGCTGATGATGCTGTAGGGGTATCTATGCTGTGGATGACTGCGGATAATGCTAGGATTGTGAGTATGGAGAAAACCCGTATTGGTAGCGATCTTTTCATCGACTCGCCTCGTCTGATTTTTAGAATATGCACATGCTATAAGAGTTATCTTGTTGAACTCGGTGAGCGCCTAGTTATTCTGCGGGCTTCTCGGTTTGGCTGTGCAATTAATATTTTAAGCATCCTTGGGAAGGCTTGTGATTATTTTCATTTGCCGGGTTCGCGATGTTGGATTGGTGGAGGTCATTGCGAGACTCGAGGACGCTTCAATGGGTGTATTCGAGGGGTGCGAGCAGATGATAATATAAAGGGTCATTAAACGCGTTTCCGTTTCGAGTCATGAAAATGGGCGGAAAAAAAGATCGAGTTGTGAAGTTTTTAATTAATATGGTATATCACCTTTCATATTTAGATCTGTTTTTTCCGATATGATGCATCAATGTTCCGTTTTATTCATCTGTTACGTTTTTAAGACGTAAAACTGGTACTAAACGGTTGAGAAGCTTCTAAATAATCTATTTTGGTCTATTACGCGGGGAGGAGGTTGTATTTGGCGAAATGTCCGAAATGCGGGGTCGATGCAGCCAACTCTATAAAGTCGTGGTCGATGGTCGGTAAACCGAGTAAAATCGGCGAGATTTTCAAGCTGACGATGGGGCTATACGAGTGCGGTAACTGTGGCAAGAGTTTTCGAAGTGTTGAGGGCAAGGAGAAGACCACGATAAAAGAGGTTATAGATAGAAACGAGACACTGGAGGAGAAACTGATGGAGGCATCTAAGAGGAAGCTCGAGCTCGAGGAGAGGGTTCAGGCCTTAGAGACGGAGAAGGCTTGTCTACTTGCTGAAGTCGAGGCACTTAGACTCATACCGATGTTGGAGCAGAAAGCGTCCTCGCTTGAAGACGACATTAAAGAACTTCACGAGGAGAAGGAAGCCTTGATTCAACGGGTGGAAGAGTTGACGTCTGGTGAAGGCGCAGAGGTGGCGCCGGCATTGTATGAGAAGACGCTTGAGTCGTATGTAGTTAAGCCTGCGTCCGCTATCCCAGATGTCTCAGTCGAAGGAACACCAACTGAGCTGCCAGTGATTGATGCTTCCCAGAGTGCAGTGCCACCGATCGAAACTAAATGCGAACCTATCATCAGCGAAGTTGCCACAGCCGAACCATCTGTCTCTAATGTACCAGCTGAGGTCGTATCACACGAGGCCATTACCGTAGAAATGCCGAAAACTGAATCTGTCATCATCGAGACTCCAGTCGAAGTCCCCGCCAATGTGCCAACAATCGATGTGAGCAACGCTGAGGTCATTCCCGAAACTGATCTATCTACCCCGGTTGTTCAGGTCGAGGCACCGATGCCAGAGGTTGCGCCCCCTGAGGTTCACCTGGAGGAGAATTTAATGGTAGAGGAGAAACCGGTTGAGATACCTCAGGTTGTCGCACCGGAGGTTGGAGAATTAGCAACCGCAGCTGAGGTGGAGGTTGCTCCCGTGGTCAGTGCGGGGATCGTTGAGGGGAAGCCGGTCGACGTCACACCCACGCAGGACCAATTATCTGAAGCTATTTCGACAGTCTCCACGCCGCAGATTGAATCAGTTGCTTCAACCATAGTTGAGGAGATCAAGGCAGAGGCGAAACCCGTTGACGCTATATCCTCCGATGTTCTCACGGAAGAAAAACCAGTTGAAGCGGTTCAGGTTGAGACCACTTTAGTCGAAGAGACTCACGTTGAGGCTCCACCAGTTGAGGGAACTATGGAAGTGACAACCAGTACAGACTTCGTAGCTGAGACCCCCGTAGTCGAGGTCTCGCCACCAGCAACCATCGACGAGATGAAAACGGAGACGCCGCCAACAAACCAAACTCAAACCGATTCAATACCCTCTAATCCGAACATCATCGATGCCAGTACACTTCTAGATTCTATTACCGAAAAGATCCAGGTCGAGGATAACTTAACTGAAGAGATTAACAAGGTGCAGGCACCTGAGAAAAAACTAGATGAAACGCCACCTACCGGGGCTACCCTCTGAGTGATCCCCTCAGACGAATTTTTTTAAGGTAGCGCACGTGAAAAGAAAGTTTTTCGATGCGTGTACCATTTTTTTAATTGCGCACGCGACAGCCGATGTTCAATATCTGACTAAAACTGAATCCTAACTTGGTTTCATCTCACCCTTCCTTCCAGTCCTGCGATGATCTCCTCACTTTTAATTAGACTCACACAAAGGGAACGCCACTCAGACATACATGTCTTAATCTTGCTCGGGTCGATGCCTTTGATGGCGTCGGATACCACAATCACCTCATACCCAATCGCCTTGGCCAGATACCTCACGGCTAGGTCGACGCATATGTCACTCGCCACCCCATAGACCACGATCTGATCCGGGTTGACTGCATCTAGGAAGGGGCGCGTGTTTGGATTAGTCTCAACAGCGTTGTGTTGCTTCTCAAACAGGATTTGGCCACCAGACGCAATGGCTTCTCTCATCTGCTTCACCTTCAGCTTGGTTGAGGGAATGAACAGTGGTGTACCCCGCGTTGACTCTGGTATTTTCCTCTGTCCCGGTGTTCCGTAGACACAGTGCTCAGGCCACACCCTAAACTCAGGGTCCCGTGGGGTATGGGCGTCCACCGATCCGGACATGATACAAGTGCTAGGAAGAAGGTTCGTCAGGCGGGAGATGGATGGTCGAAGGGATTCAGCTCCAGGTACAGGCAGCTTGCCATCTGGTTCCATGAAGTCGAGCTGGGTGTCAACATCCCATAGAAGCGTCCCCCCCATGTTAATCACCCACCTGAGTGCTGCTTCACCAACTCATCTGTGAGGCTTTGAAGCCTTTCGCTTATCGTTAGGCGATAAGGTACGGTAGTCACTACTCTTCTGCACTCCTCGGGTAGCTTCGCTACGCAGCCAACTGAGTACTCCCTGACCTCCTGGAGTGTCTTCACTTTCCTGATCCTCTTGCCGGCAGCGACTGCGGGTTCGAGCAGGGGGATTCCAAAGCTTGGCTCGTTATCCAACTGTAGAACATCGTACAGGTACTTTCCGTCACCACCCGTGACTCTCGATAGCTGCTTCCTGCCCGGATGTGTCCTTTTACTATCCGAGAGCTTGATCCTGGGGCCGTAGTTGTCCTCAACCAGCTTGTAGACGCCGGGCAGGGCCGAGACAGGTTTGGCGGTTATCATTTCTGTACCGACCCCGTACATGTCCACTGGGGCCCCGCTCCTCGTGTAGGAGTCGATCTTGTACTCGTTCAGGTCGCTGCTCACAACGATCTTGACGTACTCCAGGCCTACGGAGTCAAGTAGGGCTCTTATCTGCCTCGAGAGGATCTCCATGTTCCCGGAGTCAAGTCTCACAGCCTTCAGCCTGTGGCCCTCCGCCTCCATCTCCTTAGCCACTCTTGCGGCGATTTTAGTTCCCTCCAGGGAGTCATAGGTGTCTATGAGGAATACGGAGTTGTCCGGGAAGGTATGCGCGTAGGCCTTGAAGGCCTCGTATTCATCTCGGAAGCCCATGACGAAGCTGTGAGCCATGGTGCCTGAGGGGGGTATCCCGTATAGCTTCGCAGCCTCGACGTTGCTCGTGGCGTCGACACCGCCGATGTACTCCGCGCGGGCTCCGCGCACACCCGCGTCGAAGCCCTGTGCTCTTCTCAATCCGAAGTCGATTACCCTAGCTTTGCCTGCTGCGTTTACGACCCTGCTGGCCTTTGATGCTATCAGTGTCTGGAAGTTGACTATGTTGAGCAGGGCGGTCTCTAGGAGTTGGGCTTGGGGTCGCTTAGCAGTGATACGCATCATCGGGGAGTCCGCTGTGATCGGTGTCCCTTCGTTGAGCGCTGTTATGTCGCCCTCGAACCGGAAGTGGCGGAGGTAGTCCAGGTACTCATCAGTGAAGGTGCCAAGTCCCTGAAGGTAAGATACGTCGTCGTCCTTGAAGCGCGTCTTACAAGCGTAGTCGATTGCGTCGTCTATGCCCGCAGCGACGAAGTAGCCCCAGTCCTGGGGGAGAGTCCTTATGAACATCTCGAAGGAGGCCACCTCATCCTGCTTGCCGTTGTCGATGTAGGCGGCGTTCATCGTCAGTTGGTATAGGTCGGTCAGGAGGGCGCTTCTGCTGTAGTCTGTCAAGGTCATCGGCCTCGTTAAGTGGGAGATGCTTAGGAGGATGTGTAATATACCGATATCGTACGCGCTTTAAACAAACAGATCGATGGCTGTCTTGCTCAACAACCGCAACCATCTTCTCGAATAAGGTAGCCGTCCTCGACCCGAAGCCCACCCCACGGCGCATCAAATAACGGGATGTCAACAGACACCACCATGTTCTCCCTCAGAACTTCCTCGCTACTTGGGCCGAATATCGGGGGCTCGAACTCAATCACCCCAATACTATGAACGCCGGAGTACAGGAAATTCACGCCCCAACCCGCCTCGCTCATAACCCTACGGCCAATAGCCTCCACGTCTCGACCCAGGACATTTCCCCGAATAGCTGTACAGCACTCTGATTGGGCATGAATCGCCATCTTCGCGGCTCGCACAGCCTCATTCCCCGGGTTACCGACAATGATTGGTCTGGCGATCGCTCCATGATACCCCTCAACCCTGGGAGCAAGTGTGATGACGACTAGATCATCCCTCTTAATCCTCCTTAATGTGGTGCGGGCGAGTATCGGCCGAGTGTTGGGACCCGAGGCCACGATAGTGTCGATGCCCATGCCCTCTGAGCCAGCTCTCCTCATGACGTACTCCGCCTCCGCAGCCACAAAACGCTCGGTCACACCAGGTTTGACGGCTGCGTATGCAGCCTCCATCCCCTTCTCAGCTACCGAGTAAGCGTACCTAATCACGGCTATCTCCTCAGATGACTTGATGGCTCTCACGCTACAGAGCTCCGCCTCCGCATCGATCAACTCAGCCTCGGGCAGAGCACGCTTGAAAGAGTCCAAGACGATCCCAGGCATCATTTCAAGCCCTCCAACCCCTATCCTCCTGATTCGGGTACTGCCCTTGAACTCGCTTACCACCTGTCTAAAGCTCTGTATCCTCGCGTATGGATAGTCCTCATCGGGGTGTGTTAGCTCCCTGAGGACACGAGTTTCCTTCATCCGCCCGACAAGTCTGGCGTATTCCTCGCTCTCAGGGCCGCAGAGGAGAACAGGTTCCCCCTCCAGTGGCAGCAGAATGCATACAGCCTCGAAGTGTGGTGGAAAACCGGTGAGGTACCTAGCATGGGCGGCTCCAGCCGTTGCCATGTCGTTGGAGTAGGCTAATATGAGGTCTATTTCCTTTTCAGCCATCAATTTTTGGACAGTATTCCAACGCCTAATGTAATCTGATTGCGGTATGGTCGGAGGCGCAGTAATCGACACTATCTTTCACCTCATAGTCAGTCCGCATGCGCGCGTGCGAGATAAGGGCGCTATTGACTTTATTAGTGATATCAAAATCTTCAGTCGTGCGTGCTCAATTGTAACATCCTTTTTAGAGCGAGCAGCGACTACTCTAACCTAGGTTAATTATCATGATGCCTAAAAACAAGCTTAGAAAGCTCCTCAGGGAAGGAAAAGCAACGGTCGGAACACACTACTCCTGCACTTGGGCAAACCTTGTGGAGATAATTGGTAACAGCCAACAATTTGACTACGCCGAGTTCACAGGTCAGTATGGCCCATACACACTCCACGATCTTGAGCACCTGGCACGAGCATGCGAAGTCACATGCATGGACTCCATGATCAAGATAGACCAGGAGCCAAGAACCTTCATCGCATCGCGGGCGATTCAGGCAGGCTTCAACGCCATGCTGTTCGCTGACTGCCGAACCGTGGAGGATGTCAGGCAGTGTGTGCGCTCCGTGAAACTCATCCCGCAGGGCGGGGTGAACGGTGTCCAATATGGGAGGGTGATGGGCTACGGGACAGTCATGGGCCACACTGTAACCCTAGATGAGTATGTTAGGTACATCGATGAGATAGTGATCGCCATCATGATAGAAACCAAGACCCTAGCGGATGACATCGAGGAAGTGCTCTCAATCCAGGGAATCGACATGATCCAGTTCGGTCCAAGCGACTTCAGCATCTCAATTAACCACCCCGGAGAAGGCTATAAGAACGCTCAAATCACGGAGGCGATGGAGAGATGCTACAAGGCAGCGAAGCGCAGGGGGATACGCATCAGAGCCGAGTGCGGCATAGATGAAATGCAGAAATGGATCGATCTAGGCTGTAAAGACTTCTGCATAGGAAGCGACACAGGAACGATCAATACCTGGGCCAATAACGCGGGAAAAACCATACGAAACAAACTAACTGAAGTAAAACTCATCTAATCCGCCTCACACGTCGCGCGTGCGACTATAGCCATGGACCGGAAAACACCTGCGATAATCTATCCCACGAAGGTACACATAGGCGCGCGCGCTTTTAAGGGCTGTTGAGCAGAGTCAGCGCCTGGCCAATTCTTGTAGGTTTTCACCCAGATATCCATTTTCCAAGGACCAGCGTTAACGTCCCAGTCGTCGGCTTCTTTTTGGTGGATATTCTTTAGGAATTGAGAGGCCTTTTCGGCAGTCGCTATTCCTATGAATATATCTTTGTTAACCTATTTTTTACCATCCAGCGTTCTGTCGCGCGCGCGCCTGAACACGTCTTGAAACACAACCGTTCATTAACATCACCGAACCGAGAATGGAGATTATACCCCAACTCGATTTAGGTAAAGAGAAGTAAATCAACTATTAACATTAACTAGAATCATCCCGATGCTAGATGTGATCAAACGCTAAATATTATTCGCGTGCGATCCTGCTATGGTCGCGTTTGTGGGTGAACTAATATTCTAATGATGGTTATTTGGTGGGGCTTGTTAATCACAGTGGCCTCGAGGTGTGTACCTTAACGATTTGTTAAAGCCTCGTGGATAGCTTTATACTGTCTATTTCGTTAGTTTAATTCAAGTTGAAGCTTTTTACCCTGTGTATCATCGCTGCTGTCATTTCGGTCGGAGGCCCAGCTGCGATATTTATTTATGCAAATTCGAATACTTCGACCTATATAGTGACGACGCAGGTTCATGGTGGTAAGGGGATTATCATCGGTGCGCCATATGTTGACTTTAACTACGATCAGGGCACCGGTCTAACTCTCAAGGTTAATGGGGGGGACAGCCTTAAGTTGATAGTTGTCGCGGATCCGGGGTATAGGTTTAGCTCCTGGGGAGGTGACCTGCAGGGCAGTGTTAACCCCATGACGGTCGTGGTTGATAAGGATCTATTTATTACAGCGATCCTTGTCCCGGGTTAGATGCATAGTGGAGCACGCGTAAGGTCTATTATTAGGCAAGTCAAGTTCTCTCATGGTGGTAAATTTGATTAAATGTCCGAAATGTAGCTCGGAGATTCTCGAGGACTCGATTTACTGTAAGTTCTGCGGTACGCGGCAGGGCAGTTATGTAACCGAGGAAACCTCAGTAGCAGCTAACGACGTCCTCAAGAGAGTTCAAGAGCTGCTTCACGAGGGTAATATCACGAGGATCGTGGTGAAGGATGACACGGGGAAGCAGTTATTGGAGATTCCCGCAACGGTGGGTGTCGTGGGTACGCTTCTCGCCCCCTGGATGGCTGCACTCGGGGTAATCGCCGCGATTGCGACAAAATGTACGATCGTTGTTGAGAGAAGAGCATAACTGCGTGTATCGTAGTGCGCTGGTTTTTGCCAAGGCTTTATTTTGAATGGATTCTGGTGTTTAGTCGATGATAGAGGGGTTCTGATTGAGGCGTGTGTCCAAACGTGGCGTTGGGGCTCTTTCACTTATAATTGTGATTCTGTTTGCCATTCTTGGTGTGTACGCGGTTTACAGGTTCGGTTTACTTGATAAGTATCTAGTGTCACAAACCCCGCCCAAACAGATACCTAGCCTCGGTGAGATGCGTGCATACGCGTTGAGCGAGATAAACGTGGAGCGGTCTAAAGCAGGGTTAAAGAATGTAACCTTGAGCCACATCGACTGCGCTCAGGGTCACGCCGACGAGATGCTGAAGAGTAGATACCTCAGCCACTGGGGCCTTGATGGTTCGAAGCCCTATATGCGATACACATCTGCGGGTGGGAGGGCCTCGGTCGCTGAGAACGCGGCGTACATCTCCTCCACTGGAACCCTCGACGCCTATACTTCTATTCATCAGTTAAACTGGGACATGGTCTATAACGACTCTGGGTCGAACTGGGGGCACAGGGATAACATGCTTAATCCGGATCATAATCGGGTCAGTATCGGTGTAGCGTTTGACGGTTCGACTCTTTCCCTCGTCCAGGACTTTGAGGACTACTACTTCACGGTGGCTGAGGTGAAGCAGAGTGGACCTGTTATCAGCCTCACATACACGTCCACAATTTCAGGGTGGAAGCCCGAGCAGGTTGGAGTCTATTATGACTCTCTTCCACAGCCTCTCACCAAGGAGCAGCTATCTAACTCTCCCTACAATGGTAGCTACGATGCAGGTGACCTCGTTGGCGGCGTTGTGCCAAAGGGTTTTCACCTAAATCAGGGGGTCACCGTGAATGCCTCGAGCTGGTCTACTTCCGGGTCCACGTTCAACACCTCATTTGATTTGGAAAAGATCTTCTCGAGCAGAGGAGTGGGCGTCTACACATTGTACATCGCGGACTCCTCAGGGACCTACACAAGTGTATCAGTATGGAACAAGTAGGGAGCACGTCACGCGAGCTGGCTGTTACTTCGCTAAGTTGTAACTTGAGACGTCTAAATGTCGCGTGCATGATTACTTGCACGCGGTAACTGGAGGGTGTTCTACTTTTTAAAACTGGTGTTCTAAACACTGAGATTATACACGAGTGTTCAGCATTAATTATTGATTAAAGATGAACCGTTTGGTAGCTTTGACGGCGTTGATACTCGTAAGCTTGATAGTGCCTACAAGCATATACACTCTCCAGAGTCAACCCGTGATTGATCCCAAGGATATTGCGATAAACTTCATACGAGATGCCCCCACCTTCAGTTTTGATGGGATTGCTACCACCCTAAAGGTCGTTGGTCATGTACAATTGAAGAGCAACCCCATCCAACACCTAGTCACATTATCCTTCACATGTCTGCATAGCGGGTACGGTGACAGGACGGGTAAGCCCACCCTTCAGGTTCTCACCCCCCACACTGCTATGGTAACGGTTGTTGAGGGTAAAGTCACCAGCGCTGTTCTTGATGACAGGTGGGACGAGTTGAGCCAGGAGCTTATCCCAATTACCAAGGAGGTCGTGACGAAGATTGCTCTCGATTGGCTACGGAGCTCACCCACCTTCAGGTTCGACGGCTTAGAGGAGTCGTTGAAGGTTGTGGAGGTGTGGCAGGCTCAGACCTTCGCGTACCCGAGTTTCTGGCAGGTCACGATAGAGTTTGATTCACTGCACGAGGGCTACGGAGACAGGACGGGTCAGGTTCTCGCCAAGGACATCACCCACCACAGTATCAGGATCCATGTGACGGAGAGCGTGGTCACTATGGGGGTCATCGACGAGAAGTGGGATGAGCTAAAGCAGAGCATGTTGCCAAGCACACATACAAAGGAGGAGGCGGAGCAGATAGCCCTACAGTGGCTATATAGGTGCCCCACATTCATGTTCGATGGCGTCAAGGACACCGTCAAGGTTGTGAGAGTCGACACCCTCCGAATGCCCAATGCCTACGAGGTCTACATCGGGTTCGTCTGCGGCTACCCGGGGTACGGTGACCGAACTGGCCATGTGACCCTTGGGCACAGCCAGCAGCATACAATCAGGATCATGGTCCATGAGGGCCTTGTGACGCGTGCGATTATCGACGAGGTTTGGGATGAGGTCAACCAGAAGATGTTGAATGTCGATGAGGATCAAGTCACTTCACCCGAGTCCGCACGGAATTATTTGGTGGTCTACCTCATCAAGACCTACAATCTTGGCTACACGGTCCCACTCGGCTGGGTTGAGGAGAACTTGACCCCACAACAGACCGTTGGCATCTCTGTTACAAGATACACATCGGGTCCATGGGTAATCACTGTAAAGTACCCAGTTGTTCTCGAGCCAACCTACTCGGTCTCGATTGCCTACAGTGGCTCGATGCCATTCACATGGGAGGGAACCGTGGGTGTGGACGGCGTGGTCACGGCTGAGAACACGAACCTGGATAAACCCACTGACGTGCAGATCATTGGTCCAGTTAAAGCCCGCGATATATGCATAGCGTACATCCTACAGAATCACCTCGACGTAAAGGCTGAGCCACCAGTGGAGTGGAGCGTCAAGAACCTTGTTCCCGACGACATCGTCGGCATCACCAAGATCGAGTACACAGGGGATGGCTGGGAGGTCGTCGTCTCGGGTCCTGTGGTCTGGAAGCCCACGTACAACGTAGAGGTGCGCTACACCGGTCCAGGAGCATTCAAGTGGAGTGGAACGCTTCCCCAGGGGGGGTCCGTTCAGGAACTCGCGTTCAACAAGTAGTTGAACAGATAAAACTCAGTTCATATTTTCGAAAGATCTCTTATGCGAGGTATAGAGACCCACTCCCATGAGTTTAGACAACGCTAGGTAGCGAGAATCAAGCAGGTTTAGGCTAATCGACTATCTTCTTGGATATTTTATATTGATAATCCAAACTCCCATCGTTGAGCCAGAAAACATACTCCTCCTCAGACTCGTGGAAAAGTATTGGTTTAAGTAGGATCTCTAAAACCTTGGCTAGATCCTCGAAGCTCTCGAGAATGTTTGTCTTCCCTTTGCCACTTGGGCCGGTGCTGTTCCTGATAATTAGTTCCCTGTGTGAAGATAGTATCTTCTCTAACTTGTCGTCTCTTTGAGGAGCTGAGCTGATTATTAGCCAAATTGAGCTGGCTAAAACAATTAACGTAGGAGGGCTCCGATCGGCCACATGATCCGTTGGTTTGACACCGCTTCGTTGTGAGTGGTAAGTTGGTCGTTGATTATCTTCACTTCGCTCTGCGTCATGTTGTGCATTGATATGTAAACCCCGTTTCGGTTCCCTACAATGAATTCCATCGTCAGCGCTGGGCTATAGATCGACCTTATTGGCCTGCCAGCGATGTTGAAGGACTCTGTGATTCTCGGTGTAATAGTCAAGTTAAATGAAGGGTAAGATCCCGTCTCCTCCTCAATTATGTTAACGTATCGCAAAACGTCTGTAACATTCACGGTTAGGGTGGAGGTGGTTACCTTTACCATTTTGAAGATCCTGGAGGCATCGGCATCAGAAAAGACTTTACTCCACTTAGATACCGCGGCGAATCTTGTCTTGATTTAATACCTTCTCTTTAAAACACGGGTATAACACGCACGGTGGTTTAATTCTTTACCTTGTTTGCTCTGGTATTTTCTTCTCTGGGTGTTCGAATTTCCTGAGTCTTATTCTGTCTCTGTGTTTTTGGATTAGATGTATAAGGAGGCTTTCATCGGTATCAAATGTCTCTTGGCAGAACTCGCATCTCTTCATACGTGTTTCACTAAATCCTATGTCTAAGCGATGAATCGTTTATTCGCGCGCGCTCGAGAAGGGTGTAAAGTTTGAGGATGTTGAATTCGGTGGCTGGAAGGTTAAGTTCCCCGTGGTGTACAGTGACCAGTCCAGGATAGTTACAAATTATACCGTCTCACTTTCAAAGGCTAAGACTATGCTTCCGAGTAAGAGACTGGAGCCCATCGAGGTGAAGCCTGGGCTGGGGATGCTGAGCATCATCGCCTTCGAGTATAGGGCGATCGAAGGTCTGAAGCCCTACAATGAGTTCGGGACGTTCATACCGGTCAATTACCGTAAGGAGGATGGTTCATTGGGCGACGCAGGGTCCTACTGCCTTCATCTCCGCGTGACAACTGAGAGAGCCCGATATGGGGGGGTCGCAATATATGGGTTCCCAAAGTTCGTCGCCGACATCGAGTTCGTCTATGGGAAGGATGCCACGACCTGCGTTGTGTGGCATGATGGAAAGACCATCGCGGAGCTGTCGGTGAAAAATGTGGAACCAAAGAGAGTTACGAGAAGGTCAATTTCTTATACCTATAAAGATGGCAGCGTACTGAAGACTTCAGTAGACGCTGAGGGGCTCGTTGGAACCAGTCAGGTTAAGGACGGGGCGAAGTTCAAGCTAGGGACACACAGGATAGCAGACGAGCTAAGGGGGCTAAACCTGGGACCAGAAGCGGTCGAGTATCAATACATACCCCAGATGTACAGCCTACTCCACAAACCGAGTGAGCGTCTCCCCGCTTAAGGTGAGATGAATGGCTGAGAAAGGCTTCCCCAAGGTCAAACCGGACAAGAAGGGTTCACCCGTGTCGGTCGTGAGGATGGACCCCAACCATTCCTACGTCGGTATCCCCGAGCTACTCCGATTGGTTATAGATAAAAACGATGAGCAAGCCTGGGCGGAGATAAGGCGCAAGATCGATTACACCTACACAAACATCGACAAGATGCTCCGAGCATTGAGCAAGGAATCCGATTTCCTCATGAAGATACGTGAAGAGCTCGGTAAGGGTAAAATACTATTATTCAAGCCAAACCTCGTCAACCCAACTAACATAGATCCGAACACGCACGGACCCGCCCTAGGTCACACAGCCTGCACCGAGTGGCCCTTCATCGCTGCCTTGATGAGGTGGTTCCACGAGAACCTCCCAATTAGCTACTCGAGGATGGTTCTCGGCGAAGCGGCGACCGCCTCCACGATGACCGCAGCCATGTATAACCAGACGCAGCGTCCGAAGAGAAAGATTACAACGGAAGCTGTATTCGAGGGACGATCTGGAGATTTTCACGGAGGCTGGGGCTTCTACTACGTGAGAAAGTACCTGCGAGATGCATCAAGCGACACCGAAGACGATCCTATGCTCGGATACGAGGAGAGTGTATCCGGGAAATACCTGCCGCCGGGGAAGACGAGGGGTAGGATGATGGTCTACGACCTCAACAAACTCAACGATATCAAGGGCAAGGCCCGGACAGTGCCGGTGAAGGACGGGGTAAACTATCGAGAGATAACCTTGCCTAAGGTACTGGTAGGCGGCGACCCGAAGGACCAGAAGGATCTACAAGACTACCCTGGTGCAGTTCTAGTGAATGTGCCGCGGCTTAAACTCCATGGAATAGACCTCCTTACTAACGCAATCAAGAACCTTGGGATCGGGCTATATCCGATGGAGATCGGGGAGACGGATGAGCCCCGCGACACCCATTGGAAGTATGCCTACCCGTTTAACGAGATCCCCGGCATGAAGACCGAGATCCCACACTCGGTGTGGGTGCCAGAGTTCGTAGAAGAGACGGGCCTCCCGATCAAGGGGAAGGATGGCCGTTACAAGTTAAGGAAGACGGGGGGGATATCGGCTACTCAGGCAGACGTCATCGAGGCCACATTAGACCAAGGCGTCTACATGCTTCATCTCGTCGACGGTATCCAGACAGTGAACATCAACCACTCAGGAGGCTCAAATGCCAAAGAGATCCCGGAGGGTCTAGCCTTCGCGTCTGAGAACCCAGTAGCGTTGGACCTCCTCTGCGCGAGGTACATCTTCAAAAACGTACCCCGCCTGGAAGCCAAGAAGTCGGGGCTCGGATCAGAGTTCCTTCAAATGGTCCCCTCACCGAAGATTGAAGGAGGGCAAATAGTGAGTGGAGAAGCGTACGACTCCCCTCTGTTGAGATACAGCTGGTATGGAAACGCTGAGAAGCGTGGCCTAGGGTCACAACTATACCACGTGGTGGGGTGGGACGATGTTGAGAAACTCCCCTTATCGTCGGTTGATGGGCACCTGGGTTCTTGTGTGGGTGATGGTTTCAAGGAATCGATCACGACGGAGTTCTATTATGATCCGTCTAATCTCCTCTGGGGGCTGCAGAGAACCGCTTTTGACTACTTCCGATCAAACGATGAGTTGACCAAATCTAGTTATTTGAGAAAAGTTCTGAATGCATACGATGAGAATGGTGATGGGCAGCTTGACTACGATGAGATGGGGAGGGATGCCTTCTGGCATAGCTATCTGAGACTAGCGGCCTATTGTTATCACTTCAGAGGGGTGAGCCCGTTGGGGGGCATCAAGTCTGGTTTCCTGATGAGTGCCTTCTATCGTTATGCAGATCCCTCGTGGAACCCGTCGGGGCACGATTTCATAAAGAACTACAAGATAGTATCTGACTTTTCACTCGCTTATGAGCTCTCAAAGTCTTCCAAGAGTAACGTTGACCCTCTCCACCCTGGAATGAGTTGGGGAAATGGGGCTTGGCCGAGTATGGACTTCGCGGGGATGCTCTCCACGATGATGAGGATATATGGTCAAAGCTACCCGACTCGAGTCAGCCTCTCCTCCCTATATGGTTACGCGTTCCAGTACGCTGACAAGGTGCAGGCGAATGGATACTATACGGGGGGCACGGGGCTGAATTCCGACCGCGAATCCCTGAACAAGTACCTCAAGGACTCCGAGAGCGGTTTACAGAAACTGAAGCTCAAGGTCTATGTACCTAAGGGATTCGGCAAAATGGGCAAAATAACATATCCAAACCTAGAGGAGACGAGTGACCCTGCGAAGATATTCACAGCCGTATTCCCAGATGAAAAATGGGAGATATGATCTGCACGCGAATTACTGCGCACTAAATGTACTCATAATAAATATTGACCCTTACAACTATCACTCATGAGGTTCATCGTCTTACTTGATGTCCCCAGCGAGGGTATCCAAGGCTTCGTCGATGATTGGAGGAATCGGAAACCAAAGGACGTTAAGATCCTGCTACGTCCCCATATCTCAGCGGAGGCCCTCAGAGGCGCCCAGCTCCTCACGGTAGTCGAGGCGAAGAAACTGAGCCCGATAACCGACTACTGCAGGTCACTAGAGGGGCAGGGAGCAAAGGTACAGCTGGTCCCCATACAAGATGACCAATCTGCGTCTCGAGAGCTGAATAAGTTTTACAACGCTAAGAGAAGAGCTGAGAGACACAACAGAAACGTGAAGACCAGGAAGCTCAAAGGCGTCGGCTCCACCAAAAATTTGACTGTGCTACCCCTAATCGATTGGCGCACCAACGATAAGGAATTGATGGTGGAGACCGGAGTCTCCTACTTGGTGAGGACCGAAGGTAACACCATCTTATTCGACACCGGATTGAATAGCGCTGAGGAGGATCCTTCCCCCCTTCTGCGCAACATGAGGAAGCTAGGTGTCACATTGAACGAGATTGACATCATTTTCATCTCCCATAATCATGGGGACCACGTGGGTGGAGACAAGTGGGCTAAGGATAAGACCTTCAGCGTCACGGGGAGCCAGGAGCCACTAGGTGACATCAAGGTCTATGTGCCGACGGAGATGACCTACCCCGGCCTGAACCCCGTTTATGCCCGTGACCCCCTGGTCATTGGTGAGGGCATCGCATCCACGGGCACCATCGCCAACAGCTTGTACCTCTGGGGATTCACCGAGGAGCACAGCCTTGCTGTGAACGTTGATGGGAGAGGTATAGTGCTAATCGTCGGCTGTGGCCATCACACGGTTCCCAGGCTCCTTGAGAGGGTCAGAGCCCTGTTCGACGTGCCCATCTACGGTATTATTGGGGGCCTCCACTACCCCGTCATGGGCGGCCCTAGAGAGGTGTATGGGTACGCGATGCACAAGTACGCGGGCACTGGGAAGCCTCCGTGGGAGCATATCACGGTGGAGGAGCTCAATGCTAACATCGAGCTGCTGAAGAGTCTGAACTTGGGTTTGGTTGCTCTGTCGTCTCATGATAGCAGCGCCGTTAGCATGGAGGCTTTCAGTGATGCGTTCCCTGATGCGTATCGGAGCCTGAGGGTGGGTGAGCCTATAATCGTCAAGTGACTAGCGTACGCGACGTGTGCGCCTGCCCATATGATTGTGCACGAGTTAATGGTTAAATCTGGATTAAACTAGACACATTCATGGGCTCCAGACTTGAGTCCGTCCGATGGGGTAAGTCAGCCTTACTACTTCTATCCTAGTGCAATGAACTGGATCCACGGCGCCTAGCAGTGATGCATGTGAGGCACACTGAGCGCGTCGATTCATTCAAGGGCTCCGACGGGCGCATGGCATCGACTTCCGTTGGTAGGGAAGCCGCAGCGGAGTTTGGTGAAAAGCTCCCCCTGAATAGACGCTATCGACTCTTCCACACCTACCTAGAACGAACCCGCGAGACGGCGGAGGAGATGCAGAGAGGTATAGTCAAGGGAGGTGGATGTGCTAAGCTTTGGGGAGAGATCAGACCACTTAAGACTTTAGATTTGGAGGCGTTTCAGAGGTGGATACAGGACTGTAGATGGTTCCCCGAGGACGGTGGCTATCACGCCACGTGCAATTGGATCGCGGGTCTAATCCCCGAAACGATCCGTGACCCTTCGATTAGCTTCGCACGGGGGATGGCGGAGATTACTATGAATAATTTACTTGGGGCACAGTCGAATGCCTTTCATATCTACGTCAGCCACGATACGTGGGTTCAGGCCCTAGTATTCCACTGGTTCGGTGTTCCTCCTCATCAAGGTGGGTTGCGGTTCCTTGATGGGTTCCTTATGCAGCCCTTTGATGGGGTATAAGGGCTTGGTTTGGAGGCGGTTGCGAAGTTTTTGATTACTCTTATTGGTGGCCTAGGACAGTATAATGTCTCTAGATAATCTTATCCTCAGTTTCACTTAACGATTTACTGTTCGCGTATGCGATTCGGTGTTTATTGCCTACGATAGTGTGCATGGACAGCTAGGAGTAGGGCTGATAACATCACTCCGAGGAGCGTTGCCTCTAATGGGAACCCTGGTATCCCTCCGCCACTGGTCCCGTCGCCTCCCGTAGTCTGGGTTTGAAGAGTGATGCTGACGGTTGACACGCTACCCACCGTCACCGCACCCTGAGTAGAAGCCGACACATACCCGCTCTTAGACGCCTGCATCGTGTAGCTGCCAGGCGCAACACCTGAGAGGGTCACGACGCCGTCGCTACCCGTCGCCCCACTAAGGGCCTGCTGCCCGCTTGGCTGAGTCGTCGAGGAGACGCTCGCGCCAGCAATCGGCTTACCGTCCTTGTCTTTGACTGTGACCTTGAGGTCGCCCTTCGTAGAGGCTACCTTAAGCGTCAGTGTGACCTCAGCGGTGCTCGCGGAGGTGACGCTCACGGTTGTGGTCGCTGCCTGGTACCCGTCCTTGTCCGCTTTGATCGTGTAGCTGCCTGGCTTCACGTCGCTGAACAATACTACACCGTCGCTGTTCGAGTTATCCTTGAGGCTCGCCTGACCGCTTAGCTGAGCAGTCGTCCCCCCGCTTGCCCCGGAGACTGGGTTTCCCGCCTCGTCCTTGACAGTGATCTTCAGACTGGTTTGTGCAGTTGTCTCCCCAGTTATTATCGCGCACTTTAAAACATTTTTCGAGTCATCATAGTAACTGATCCAAGGGTGGCTCTTTGAATCCAATGTTATTGAGGTGTAGAGTCCAACCCACCCCTCTGAGTCAACCGTCTGAACACTCCAGGTGAAGCCGGTCCATACGGCGTACTTCAAATCTAGATTTGTGTAGTCGTGGTAGCTAATTGATGGATTATCGTTGGAGTCAAGGGCTAGAGAGGAATAGTCTCCGACGTTTCCGGTCGTGTCTATTGTCTGTTTAGACCATGATGTGCCCGTCCACTTGGCGTACTTAAGATCAAGTTTTCCACCGTCGTAGTAGCTTATGCAGGGATAGCCGCTGGAATCCAGTTCAAGAGATGGAGACTCGCCAACATACCCCTCAGAGTCTATGATTTGGATGGCCCACGTTCCACCAGTCAGCTTGGCGTATTTTAGGTCATTGACCGTGTCATCGTAGTAGGCGATGAATGGGTTACCGATTTTATCGAGGGCGAGAGACGTGCCCTTGCCAACCGCGTTAGCTGTGTCAACTGTCTGAATAGCCAGGCAGACCCGGTCCCCTGGCATATTTTAGATCTTCATTCGCGTAGTCCTGGTAGCTTATGCTCGGGCTGTCATTTGAATCTAGGGCAAGGGATGTATATTTTCCTACGCTACCAGGTGAGTCCGTAACTTGTATTGTCCAGGCTGAGCCGGTCCATTTAGCGTATTTTAGGTCGCCGTTCCTTTTATCGAAGTAGCTTATGCATGGGTTGTCCTTAGAGTCTAAGGCGAGTGATGAATACTCCCCCAGGTTTCCTGTTTCCACCGTCTGAACACTCCAGGCGGAGCTTGTCCACTTGGCGTACTTTAGAGCACCCAGCATAGAGTCAAAGTAGCTTATGCAGGGATTATCGCTCGAATCCAAAGCGATGGAACTAGTCCTGCCAACCATTGTGCTATTATCCACAACCTGAATACTCCAAATCGGAGTCGTAGCAGTCAGAGAATTCAGACTGAAAGACAGTAGGATTACAGATAAGAGGATCAGATTGAACGCTTTTTTAGTTTTCATTACCCGTCTCCTTTTCAGGGTTCTATAATCTAGATTTGGGAGTTTACTATTTATCAACTTCTACTGGTTAGAGTGGCGTAAAACTATGCGGTTCAGCAGTTCTGTTCACTAACGTATTCATTGAAGAGAGCTTTCACTCGCACACGCGTCGCTTGTTACACATCCTTATTCTGAGTTCCACCTGAGAACCTCATTATTAATCGCGCGCGCGAACTAAAGTCTGCGTAATACTTACACATATTAACCGATACTGCGAAAGAAGAAAGTTGTATGAACAGACTACGGGGGAAGACCGCATTGATCACGGGGGCGGGTTCGGGTATTGGCAGGGCAACGGCCATCCTATTCGCAGCTGAAGGCGCTCAAGTCGCAGTTAACGACATTAGCGGAGAGGCGGGGCACGAAACTGTAAGACTAATTCAAGAAGCCAAGGGAGAAGCCACATTCTACAAGGCGAATGTTACAAAGTGGCCGGAGGTGAAAGCCATGGTCAGTCAAGTACGTGATCGCTACAATGGAATCGATATACTACACAACAATGTGGGAGGATGGCAGAGAGAAAACAATGATACCGTCATCAACGATTCCGAGGAGGAGTGGGACAGGCTCATCAACCTGAACCTTCGCGGGGTGTTTCTCGTATCGAAAGAGGTGATTCCAATTATGATTGAAAAGGGCGGTGGATCGATAATAAACACCATCACTACGAACGCCTACATGAACTATGTTGGGAGTCAAGCGTACGGCGCAGCGAAAGGGGCCGTGCGAGAATTAACGAGGTCGATGTGTCTTGAATATGCCAAACACAACATCAGGGTCAACGGACTGGTCCCAGGTGAGACGATAACACCTCAGTGGACGACATCAATCGAGAGTTCTTCAAACCCAGAAGAATCGAAGAACTTCCTTCTCAAGAAGATACCGATGGGGAGATTTGCTAAACCAGAAGACATAGCCTTGGGAGCGCTCTTCCTCGCCTCTAACGACTCAAGCTATGTCAATGGTCACATTCTCTTCGTCGATGGTGGGCTGACTGCTGGGTTCTACGGATAAGTGAGGAAAGAACTGGAGCAGGTAGGGGAATGCGCGTGCGAATAGTCTTATCCTGAGTTCCACTCGATACCCTACTCTATCAACAAGGCTGAGTGTAAATAAGGCAAGAAGTCCCGCAAACATTAGCCCACACAAAATAGAGGTTAGTTCTCCAGCATCTGTTTTAGGATCTCGTTGATGTGGTCTGCTTCTTTCTTACCCAATCGGCTAATTCCTTGCCTGTAGGAAACCAGACCCCACCAGCACACTTCGCTTCCGAGATGAACTTCTCTAGCATCTTGAGCCGACTCACTCTCCCTATACACTCCGGATGGCATGTCAGGCCGAAGTATCTACCAAGCTCATGAAGCCCCTCCCACTCGGGTTTCCACAGCCTATAGACCTCATCAGGGCTCATCCTATCCATCTCGAAGTGAGGCCAATCGTCGAGGAGCCACTCGACTGGAAGCTCAACGAGCCCTGTGTCCACATTGTTATGCTTCAGCATATAGGGCATATCTTCGTCCATCATATTGCTACTATACTGGAACCCCAGGCGCTTCATGTGGTTGAGGCTACGCTCATTAAACATCCAATATGGGGCTCTGTATCCATGGGGCTTGACGCCGACGCGCTCCAACGCGGCGAGGCTCCTTTCCCAGACCTCAACTTCTTTCTCGGCTGTCAACTCAGTCATTCTTTCGTGGCTATAGCTATGAGCGGCTACCTCATGACCGCGACTAATGATCTCAGTAACTGAATCTTGGTGGTTGTCGCAGGTCCATCCTGGGGTGAAGAAGGTTGACTTGATCTCGAGTCTGTCGAGGAGGTCCATGATCCTTGGGACCGCGACTTGGGGAGCGTAGCGCCCTTTGCTGAGTGATGAAAGGTCGTCGGGGGTCTTCCAAGTTTCGGCGCTTGAGGCATCGTAGTCGAAGCTGAGGAAGAAACAGCTTTTGTAACTTTTTGGCCAGAATCCCATTAATTCACCGGGAATTATAAGCGTTAGGCTCTAGATTATAATTCTTTTGGGGTATGTGACGAACATAGCCTTATCCTGAGTTCCATCTGATACTCAACCGTGATTGTATGGTTGATCTAGCATTGCTCCAATCCATCTCATACATGGCTGGGGCGTTGGGAGTATGCATAGCGGCGCTGAGCTTCGTCTTGAACATGAGGGCGACCACGAAGAACAGGAAAGTCACCTTCACCACCAACCTGCTGAGCACCACTGCCTCGAAGGAGGGAATTCTGGACTTCTACGAGTTGATGTCCATACGGTGGACGGACTTCGACGACTTCAAGAGGAAGTACGATTCGAGGGTGAACCCGGAGAACTTCATCAAACGAGTACATAAATGGAACATATTTAGAAACGTCGGTTGGCAGCTCAGGGCTGGCGTAGTTGACTGGGATACGGTCCGTAAAATTACTGGAAGAGATATGATGAATATGTGGCTTAAGTTCGAGCCCATAATAAAGGAGTACAGAAAACAGGAATATCGCTCAGATCAATATGCAGACTGGGAGTACATAGCTCAGCGAATGGAGGAGGATCTCAGTCTCGAAGAGAAGAAAAAGTCTCAATACGTCATTAATGATGCTTTCAAGAATGAGAACACCCGAGCCACCTAATGTGTGGGGCCATAGCATATCCTAGTTCCACCTTACATTAGAAATATCTTAACCCAAAGTTACTTTTGGCATAATCCTCATCTAATATGCAATAATCTTATCCTCGCTTCTATCTAGTATTTGACCGTAAATTGTGAATGATTGACCTCATAATAATTCAGTCGCGTGTGAGATTCCACTAAGCTTCTTCATATGCGTGAGGATTTTTTATTAGAAGCCAACATCCAATAGTATTATGGTGAACCTCAACCAGGCGATAATCGTTATACTCGCTGGCATCGCAGTGGCCATCGCGGACGGCATGATTAAAAAATCTGCTATCGGCGTTTCCTTTACCGATGCGTTGAAGAATCCTCTCATGATAGGCGTGGTGTTCCTGTATCTCGTGCAGATTGCGTTCTTCACCTACGTTTTCGTGAATGGTTGGCAGCTGGGAGTTGTCGGGGTTTTACAGATGGTTGCTTACTCCGCATTTGTGATATTGACGGGTGTCTTCGTCTTCAAGGAAAGCTTTACCGTGACTCAGTACTTTGGTTTGGTTTTGGCTGTCAGTGGCATTGTTTTGATCAATCTATAAACTTTATTTCATGTGTGCGACTTGGAACTCGGAAAAACCTTACCACAAAGTTACTTTGGCATAAGCCTCATCTAACGTATAATAATCTTATCCTGAGTACCACCTTATATTTCTCAGTGAATTATAGATGGTTGATCTACAGACCATCGATGTTATAATACGCATACAGTTCAGTGAATAGGAGCTGCAGCAGTCAGCCACTCCATGAGGAGAAACGAATGAAGATCATCGACGTCCACAACCACGTGAACCCGCGTCCATTCCTGGAGGCAGTGCGAGCCGGTCATAGTTGGTATGGATTCACCGCCGAACACGGCGAGCTTGAGAACCCACGGAACCACTGGACCCTAGAAGAGCGGATTGCCGAAATGGACCGACTCGGAGTGGATATACAGGCACTCACCGTCTACGGCGACTTCAACAAATACGACCGAGCCCCGGAGAATACTAAAGCAGCGGTCAGGGCTTGCAACGACGAGGTGGCAGCCATGGTCGATGAGTACCCCGATCGATTCGTTGGCCTGGGCATTCTACCCTTGCAGGACGTAGCAGCATCGGTAGTTGAACTCGAGCGGGCAATCACCGACCTAGGGCTGAAGGGCGTCACAATCAAGGACCACATCAATGGGAAAACCCTAGACGAGCCACAGTTCCTCCCCTTCTGGGAGGCTGCTGAGCGGCTGGGAGCCGTCGTTGAGTTCCACCAGGGCAGCACGATTGTGGCGCAGCGGATCCCACGCTACTTCCTCGAGAACACAGTCGGCAATCTGGTGGAGCGTGTGCTCACCTTTGGGGCTCTGGTGCATGGCGGGATCATCGATCGCTTTCCTAAGCTGAAGGTTTGTCTGCTGCATGGGGGCGGCTATGTGGCTTTCGGGGTTGCCCGTATGGACAAGGGTTGGGAGGCGGCGAAGCTGGACTATATGGTCAAGTACTCGAGTGAGGATGCCCGCCAGTCGATATCTAAGCCTCCGAGCCAGTACGTGGGGAGCTTTTATTACGACTGTTGCACCTTCAGCGAGTCGACTCTGCGTTTCCTGATTGACACTGTGGGGATCGAGAGGGTAGTATTCGGGACCGATTACCCTTGTCCTATGGAGATGGTGAATTCGGTTAATTGGATCAATAGCCTGGGGAGCCTTAGCTGTTCGGAGAAGCAGGCGATTTTGTCGGTGAACCCGGCCCGGATCCTCACCATCTGACTAGTTGGCTAGCTAATTTGGGGCTATAACCCTATCCTGAGTTCCACCTGATACACAACCGTGAACATTTATCTCAAACGAGTTCGCAGTAATCAGAGATCGTAATTTGATAATTTTTTATCTTTACAGAACAAGTCACATTGAGCTGCGTCGAATTGATAGTCGAGAAGACATTCGAATCACCTGAGTGTAGGCTGAACTATGCGGAGGGCCCAGATAACGGCCCACCATTGTTACTATTACATGGAGGACAGGACCGTTGGCAGGACTACCTACCACTAATGTCGGTGCTAATCACTCGATGGCACCTATACGCCCTGGACTTCAGGGGACACGGGGGATCCGAGCACACACCTGGAAGATACAAGCTAAGAAGCTTCACCTCAGATGTGGCCACTTTCGCAGAGCAGAAAATAGGGAAGCCTATGATGTTGGTAGCACATAGCATGGGTGGCATAATCGGCTTAATGGTTGCAGCTAACCACCCAAATCTAGTGAAGGCACTTGTTGTAGGTGACGCTCCCCCCAAGGAAAGCCTTAGAGCATCTGCAATGCACCCTCTCTTCACCCTGACCCATCGCGCGCGCATAGAAACCTGCGATTCCAGCGTTCATCGCGGTCTCCCCCACCTCGATGCCGTTGATGTGTAGACTCGCGATGCTTGTACCATTGTAAGTGTGACTCAAAGTGCCATTCAACGTGCCTTTCATGCTCTGGTACCCTACAA
>JBGPRA010000003.1:0-35981 GCA_041489375.1 Bathyarchaeia archaeon
GATACTTTACAGAAGGAGCTAGGACTCCCTCAGCAGAAGAATTAGTCCTTCTTGAATATCTTTCCAAACCCACTCGTTTTCTCAGTTGTCCTCTGCGATTGATCTGCCCCTCTCAAGGGGGAAGGATCTACTCCCAATTTGAACATCTTGTTTAGTATATCGATAGCATCGGCTGAACCCGAGTAGTCGATGTTCGTAAGCTTATTAGTAGGCACGAATAAGCACGCAAATGGGAACCCTTCTTCTAAACACTGGTCCATGATACACGAGTTGACGCCTGAAAGGGCCCCCTCCTTGACAGTGGGGTAACCTGTCTTCGTGAGATCGATCTTGTTTGAGTATGTTAACGCTCTAATCTCTGAGGGCAAATTGCTAAAAGGTAGACCTTCGATTGAGTAGATCTCCTTCGCACCTTTCGATTTCAACCACTCTAATAGCTCCATCGCAATAGGTCTACAGCCCTCAGTAGGGATGAGACTCTCTGTTACGACGAAGATAGTCTTCTCGTTCTCGTCTAGGTGTACCCTAAAGGACTGTATAGGGGTTCCGTTTATAATCAGAGTCATAGGAGGTAGGAGGTTTGACTTCAGGTAGGCGACTTGTTTGAATCCTCTTGCTCTTATTGCGTACATGGTCGCGGTGTTCGCAATGAATCCGGCACCAGCAAATCCTAAGACGACTTTGTAATCCCCATTTTTTATTGGGGATGTCTCGATTATCTTAACCGCTTTCACTGACATTACTCAGTGATACGTTGTTGAGGATATAAAATGCCCCACGTTATGCCTAATAAATATAATCAAGAGTTAAAGTAAAAAACCGTTTTAATAGTATGAGTATTTTAATCTTTAAGGAAGGAGAGACTTGGACATCGATTCAATTAGGGGATACCTTAGGGGGAAGGTATCTATCATCTGTCACCATAACGCTGACCCAGATGCCATCTGCGCAGCCTATTCTTTGGAAAAACTCATACATGAGTTAGACCAAGGGGCAATCACTGAGATACTCTACCCCGATAGCGCTAGCCAACTCTCCGATCGGATAATTAATCACTTCAACATCGAGGCGTCCGTTCACCCTAGGATAGTTGACGCTGACACAGTAGTTGTTGTAGATACAGGGAATCTTATACAACTGGAGATACTCCAGTCGCTGCTACATAGAGACTCTGTAAAGATATTCATTGATCACCACAGTTTTGATCCTGAGATAGATAAACTCGCAACACTTTACATCCTCGATGATACGGCTGTTGCGAGTTGCGAAATAATACACGATATCTGGCAGACAATGGAAATCGAACCACCAAAGGAGGTTGCAGAGGCCCTTCTTCTGGGCATCGCCTTCGACTCTAAGCATTTCTCTATCGGAACTTCAAAGACCTTTCGAATCGTTGCTCATCTGCTCGAATTAGGTGCCACGCTCAGCGGGATACGTGAAACCCTACAAAGCACGATGGACGTTTCCGAGAAAGTGGCTAGACTCAAAAGCGCCCAGAGAATGATACTCTACAGGGTGGATCCGTGGATCATCGTCACTTCCAATTTAGGCTCATTTCAACCTTCCGCTGCCCGCGGCATATTGAATCTCGGTGCTGATGTGGCGATAATAGCTGGGAACGAGAAGGAAGAGCTCAAGGCGAGCCTAAGGTCGACAGAGGAGTTCCATCAGAAGACCGGTATCCACCTCGGTGACCACTTAAGCAAGCCTCTCTCTGAACATTATAAGGGAGCTGGAGGAGGCCATCCGACGGCTGCGGGTATAAATGGTTATGGCGATGCTGATGCGTTACTGATGGAGGCTGCGGATATCTTGAAGAAAATATTAGCGCAGTCTAAATAGCTATTATAGCTCGCGTCCTATCACAGTAATCGGGCGGGAATTAAGACAAGTACTTACCTAGCACGCCTTATGAAGGAGAGTGTTTAGACCACTTATCATAATGCTTTCGGATTACTTCCCAAATTTTTTCGGTCTCCTCTTTTGAGTGTACCTTGTAGAATCCGATGGAGTGTTCCCAGGCCTTTGTCTTTGGGTCAACTTTGTTGATCTTAAAATATACTTGTATTCCTAGTTTTCTCAACTCTGCTACGATCTCGTTCTCTTGCTGTTTGACTTCTCCCGGAAGTGACAGTAAACTCACCTAGCATCAGTTAGACATACTTGTATTAAAAATGGACAAGGTTTTGAATATTCAGTATCATTACGCGCGAATTTAGTTCCGTGCAGCTTCGATTTATGAAATTCAAAATAAGTGTTCATCGCTAATAGATGGGCTACTACCAACTTTACTGACAATTACTTTGGAAAAACCTAAAGCAGCTATCCTTCTAGCAACTTCTTTGAGATGTCTGGAGACAGTGTTTACAAAAACAGAGGGACCTGTATCAATGGAGTACCAGGCAGAGACGCCTTCAGCCCGCATTCTAAGTACCTCTTTCAGTATTCGAATGGTGTCCGGTTCCCACAGAACAATGTGAGACTTACCAGTCATCGTAATGGCGTGAAGATTCAACGTGTCCTCCTCAGCAAGCCTACCTATCGTCCCAACATCTTTACACGCTATCGCAGCCTTCATCAAAGCCAGCATTTCATCAATATGTTCTAACCTAGCCTTGAATAGAGGTGAACTAAGAACCTCGATGTGGGCCTCATCTGTCTTCACATCAGAGGCTATCGGTATCACTACCTGCATGAAATCCATCGAATCCGGACCTGCCAACTGTTCCGCATAGGACCTGTTATCTCTATCTGCATACCAAATCGAAAATCCGCCAGCTAGGCTCCTCGTAGCTGAGCCTGCCCCTAACCTAACGATCTCTGAGAGGGAAACATCATCGATATCGAGCTCTAGGGCTTTACGGGATGCAAATCCAAGTGCCGCGAAACCTGAAGCCGAGAAACCGAGACCTTTACCGTTTAACAGATTATTTTTAGACACAATCTTGAAATGATCTTTGTTATTCGCCATATGCGCAAGCCTTCTAACAATTGTCATGATTCTTTCAAGATCTGCCCCCATGACTCTCTCCTCGTTTATTACGACATAGTCGTCTGAGAGATACTTATCAAAGTGGACTGTGGTGACAGTTACTAACGCATCTGAACATACTGAGATGCTATCGTGAAAGGGAATCCTGAGAGTCGGATCTTTTAGTCCATGGTATTTTATTAGTCCCTGAATAGGGTGAGCAATGGCCGTTACCTTCAATTAAAGCCGCCTTTGTGCACTGGTCAAAGCGATCAACGTTGAAGTTATATTAAATGGCTATTTCCGATACTCGCGTACGCCCAGAGGGTCTTTAGTAGTATTACAATAACTTCTCATACGTACTACTCTAACTTTGGATATTCTCCGTTAAGTGTAACTATTATATCTCTGGCGCTCGACTAGAAAGAAGAAATCGGTCGGGCGTCCCTTTGGGAAAAATAGATGTCGAGGGTCTATGCTACAGCTATCCCAACGTGGCGGAGCAAGTCCTAACAGACATTAATCTCAAGATTGAGCCCGGCGAATTTATTTTACTCACAGGGCCAAGTGGCTGTGGCAAGACAACCTTTTGTAGATGCCTTAATGGCCTCATCCCTCACTTCTACAACGGCGAGATGAAGGGAGACCTTAAGATAGATGGCATCTCCACAAGGGAACACCCAACCTACGAACTCGCTAAACACGTAGGCCTCATCTTCCAGAACCCTGACAACCAGATATTCTCTCTTACTGTCGAGAAGGATATCGCCTTTGGCCTAGAGAACCTGGGTGAGTCGAGGGAGAAGATGAGAGGCGAGATAGATCAAGCGATGAATCAGGTCGGTATAGCTCCACTCAAGGAGCGAGGCACTCACGAACTCTCCGGTGGCCAGAAGCAGAGACTCACCATAGCCTCCATCTTAGCGATGCACCCCGGAATAATTGTTATGGATGAACCTACTGCCTTCCTCGATCCCGTCGGCGCCGAGAAGATATTTGAGGTCCTCCAAACCCTAAATAGAGAATACGGAATCACGATTCTTCTCATCGAGCATCGATTGGACCTCGCCGTAAAGTACTGTGGCCGAATAATCGTCTTCGACAAGGGTCGCATCGTCAACGACGGGACTCCTAGGGAGATATTTACCTCGGATGAGACGCGCCTTATAGGTATTGGTATACCTAGGATGGTTGAACTGGGGAGAAGACTAGGTCAGAGAGGATATAATATAGGCATCCCACTCAACTCTGATGAAGCCTTCACCAAACTCACTCCTTTTCTCAAGAAACTGGAAACAACTAACACCAAACAGGGCCTACCCGAACTTGACGAGATAGTCGGTGAATATACACATGCTCCAATAATCGAACTCCGAGATGTGACCTATTCCTACTCCAGTGGTATAAATGCCCTATGTGGCGTCTCCCTAACAATCAACAAGGGTGACTTTGTAGCCATAATGGGGGAGAATGGTGCAGGAAAGACGACTCTCGTGAAGCATTTCAACGGCCTACTGAGACCGAAGAGCGGTAACGTCGTCGTGGACAGCGAGGACGTCTCGAAGAAGAGCGTCGCCTCGATGGCAAGGAAAGTCGGGCTCGTATTCCAGAACCCCGATGATCAATTCTTCGCGGAAGACGTCGAAGAAGAGCTAAGCTTCGCTCTTCGTAACTTTGGATACGAGGAGGCCGTTATCAAGGAACGTGTAGAATGGGCACTAAATCTATTAGACCTCCAGCGATACAAGAAGTCCAGCCCCTTCATATTAAGCGGGGGAGAGCGTAAACGAGTCGCTTTGGCTTCTATCCTGGCTTGGAACCCCGACGTCCTCGTACTGGACGAGCCTACTGTTGGGCAGGATCATGGCCAGAAGGAGCGGCTCAAGCATTTTTTGATGCAGCTTAGGACGCAGGGCAAGACGGTGGTGATTGTAACCCATGATGTGGAGTTCGTGGCTGAGAGTCAGCCTCGCGTTGTGCTAATGTCGAAGGGTAGAGTGATAGCCGATGGCGCCACTAAGAAGATAATGACTGATGTTCAAAGTCTTGAGGCCTGCTCCGTGGCACCACCTGAGGTTACTAAGCTATTCTCAAAGCTCACATTATATGGCCTTCCTGGCGATGTGCTTGATGTAGACGAGGCCCTCGACCTCTTGACAAAGAAACTTAGGAGAGATAATCCTTGAGCTTGCTGGAGGGCCTACGATTCTCTAAGGGAGACTCACCGATTCATCGCATGGATCCCCGGGTAAAGTTCCTCATGACAATGGTGATCTTCGCGCTTTCGATAATGTTCTTTGACCTCATTCCTCTCTTAGCCGTTTTCATACTCCAGATACCACTTATCCTCTACGCAAAGATATGGAGGGAGTGGCTTAAGACCCTGAAGGGGGGTGCTTTCCTAGCCGCGATAATATTCACCACCAATCTTCTGAGCTTCTACTTCTTCAGGGGGATGCACCTCTCAGGTGAAAACGTTGAGTTTAGCCTCGTACTCACGCTTAGGTTCCTATCCCTGATCACTAGTTTCAGTCTCTTCTTCCTAACTACCTCTCCCGATAAGCTCAGCCTTGCCCTGGAGAAGGCTAAGGTGCCTTACGAGTTTAACTTCGCCTTTATCACAGCGATTAGATTCGTGCCAGTCTTAGCAGACGAGGCGCAGACTATTATGGACGCACAGAGGTCGAGGGGGCTCGAACTCGACAAGGGTGGATTTCTCTCCAGGATAAGGAAGTACATACCAATACTACTTCCACTTATAGTAAACTCGATTAGGCGAAGCCTGGAACTTGCTGAAGCAATGGAGTCGCGTGCTTTCGGGGCGACTAAGGACCGAACCAACCTATACGAGTTGAAGATGGCGCCCTCCGATTACTTCGCATTAGTAATTACTCTTGGGGTGCTGGCATTCGCCCTTTATATGCGCCTCTTCCTCCCACCCTTACCCAAAGTATTGAGCGGAGTTTCTTTCCTCTGATCCAATCATTATAGTCATTTCAAAACGCTTAAATAATTACTAAAGAGACTAAAGTCGATATCACGGGGTATCAATAATTACTGTAAGTGATTTTTCTATGGAGCCTAGAAGGATACAAAAAGTCGGCTATTCAACCCTCTCCGTAAGTATTCCAATGAACTGGGCAAAGAAGATGAATGTTAAAAAGGGTGACATTGTATTCCTCAGCGAGGAAAACGACGGCGCCCTCCGTATCGCCCCGGAGCCCAGCAAAGCGGAGAACACGCTTGTCTACGTCGTCAACGTAGATGAGTGCGATAATACGACGATATTAGACCGGGTGATTGTGGGTAACTACGTACTCGGCCGTAACATGATAAGGGTAGAGTCAAGCCGTCGACTGATGAGAGAGCAGATCGAGAGCATTAGAGAAGTAACCCAAAGGTTACTAGGTATTGGAATAATCGAGGAGAGCGATAAGCACCTCGTTCTTCAGTGTAGCATCGACCCAAAGAATTTCCCCATTGAGACAGTCGTCAAGCGTCTCTACGTCATAACGAGCATCATGTTCAAGGAATCCATCGACAGCCTAATCGATGAGGACCGTGAACTTGCCAAGGACGCAATAACTCGCGAACACGAAGCAGACACTATCTACTGGCTACTTTCAAGGCTCCTTGCCTCCGCTCAGCAGAGCCGTGTCTTATCCGAGAACATTGGTATCGTCGATCCTATGGAGATCGCTGAGTACAATCTAATATCCTGGTACCTAGAGATGATCGGCGACCGCTTAAACTCCGTCTGCATAAACCTGTTAAAACTGGAGAATCACAAAAAGGAATCTGACAGTGAACTAATTGAGCGCCTTGGACAACTCGCTCTAGTTAGTTTCACCATGTTTGACAAGGCGATGAAGAGCATAGTTGATAAGGACCTAAATTTGGCGAGCGACGCCGTGGACCTCTACGAGGCTGTGCAGTTGGAGGAGGAGAAACTCCTTACGGAGTTCCACGGCACAAATTCTATGCAGACTACCCGATTCAACATGATCGCTTGGGAGTTTAAGATAATTGCCGAGCATAGCTCAGCCATAGCTAAGATATCCATCGATAATATTCTCCGGGGAAAGAACAACATTTGCCAGGTATGGGAAGAATCGAATAAAGGGGAATAAATCCTCCCGCCACATTTTTTGTTATAATAAAATCGATTGAAAAGTTGCTTCGATCAGCAATATAATACTTTTCTCACACTGTAAATTATAGTATATACTGAATATACTCTTCGTTTGCATAATAAATGACCGTTCTCTTAGATGAATAAACACATTTACTAGTAATTTTCGAGATAAACAGATGGCTTTGGGGAGAGAAATTTGTACACACTTTGTATATAACACAATTGATCTATACCAGAATCGTAATTTTTTATTAGATTTGTTCCAGTAGGTGCTAATCATTATTAAGGTCATTCTATAAATAGGTTTAAAAGAGCCTTTTTTCAGTCTATAAACAATTCGCAAAAGGGGATTTGACGATCAATGGTACGTTACAAGCAGACTAGCGATATCCTGAAGCTGATGCTTGACAAGGAACACATCAGAAACATAGGCATAATTGCACACATCGACCACGGCAAAACGACGATGAGTGATAGCCTACTCGCTGCAGCTGGGCTTATGTCACCCGACCGTGCCGGTGAAGCCCGAGCTCTTGACTACCTTGATGAGGAGCAGGCTAGGGGTATCACAATTAAGACGGCAAATATCAGTCTGCTATATGAGGATGAGAAAGGCCAGCCTTATGTCATCAACCTAATTGACACTCCAGGTCACGTCGACTTCAGTGGAAAGGTTACCCGTGCAATGAGGGCGCTCGACGGTTGCATCCTGCTCGTCGACGCAGTCGAGGAGTTCCAGATCATGACCGAAGTCCGCCTCAGGCTCGCCTTAGATGAGGCGGTGCGACCCGTTCTATACATCAACAAATTCGATAGGCTCATCAAAGAGCTCAAGATGGACGCTGAAATGGCGCAGGCGAAGATCCTACGTATAATTAACCAGTTCAATACAATCGTCCAGACATTCGCTTCAGACGAGTTGAAGAACGAGTGGACCGTCAACGCTGGCGCGGGCCAAGTCTGCTTCGGATCTGCTCTCGACCGATGGGGTTTTACCCTCCCCATGCTACAGAAGAAAGGAATCACCTTCAATCAACTAGTCCAGATGTACAAAGAAGGCAAGCTCGAAGAAATACAGCAGAAACTACCTCTTGCAGAGGCCATGCTCGGCATGGTCATCCAACATTTACCCAACCCTATAATCGCACAACCAAGGAGACTCAAAACCATCTGGAAGGGCGACCCAGAGAGTCCAATGGGCAAGGCAATGTATACTATCGACCCTAACGGCCCCACCGTCGTCTGCATCACAAACATCGTAATCGATCCCCAGGCCGGGGTCGTCAGCACGGGACGAGTATTCAGTGGAACCTTACACAAGGGACAGGATTTCCACCTCGTCAGCGCAAAGAAAGACCTCAAGGCCCAGCAGGTCAGTATATACATGGGCCAGTACAGAGAGATCGTCGACGAGATACCGGCCGGGAACATAGTTGCACTACTAGGCATAGCTGAGGGCAGGGCGGGAGAGACGCTCGTCGAGCCCTCCATTAAAGCCGACGCCGTAGGATTCGAGTCTATTAAATACGCTTCCGACCCAGTTCTCACAATCGCTGTTGAACCTAAGAAGCCCATCGACCTACCCAGACTCATCGACGCCATGCAGAAAATGAGTATTCAAGACCCCAACTTAGTCACCACAATTAACCAAGAAACCGGTGAATACCTTCTCGCTGGGATGGGTGAGCTCCACCTCGAGATTGCCCTCAAGGACCTCAAACGCGAGTATAACCTCGACGTCACAGAAAGCGAACCCACAGTAGTCTATCGTGAAGCGATACGCGATAGCGTTGGCCCATTTATGGGTAAGAGTCCCAATAAACACAATAGGGTCTACTTCACTTTCGCTCCCCTTGATCCCGCGATAATTGATCTCATCCGTAATGGCGAGATTAGCGTCATAACAAGCCAGAGAAAGATGGAGGAGATCCTCGTTGAGAGGGCCGGTTGGACGACTAAGCAGGCGCGTCAGGTCTTCGCTATTAACGAGAATGCCAACATGATGATCGATACCACCGTAGGTATACAAGGCATCCGCGAAGTTAAGGAGCACATCTCCGGCGGATTTACCTGGGCTCTACAGCAAGGCCCACTCGCGGGCGAGATCGTTCGCGGACTCATGGTCGACATGGTGGACGTCGCACTCCACGAGGACCCAGTTCACAGGGGCCCCGCTCAGATGATGCCTGCGGTAAGAGGTGCAATGTACGCCGGTATGCTCTCAGCGCGCCCTACTCTACTCGAGCCCATCTACAAGATACAGGTCCGTGTCCCAGCCACCTGGCTTGGTAACGCCACAGGTCTCCTAGGCAGGAAGAGAGGAAGGGTCTACGACATGGAGCAGCAGGGTGCCGTCTCCGTATTTACTGGCTTCGTCCCTGTCAGCGAGACGATCGGATTCAGCGCCGAGATGCGCGCTGCCACGAGTGGGAGTGCCTTCTGGCAAAGCAACTTCGACCACTGGGCGCCAGTCCCTGACAGCATGCTGATGGATGTCGTTAAGAAGATACGCACAAGGAAGGGCATGTCTCCCGATCCTCCAACAGCTGCTGAGTACATTGTCAAGGAGTAACACTCTACAACCATTTTTTAGACCAGAACAACTCCTCTACCATAGGGTAGACGGAGTTGAAGTTCCTCAATGAAGATACCATAATAACAAACGGTAAGGGTGTTTATGACGGACTAAGGCGCGATGCTCTGACTATTCTCGGATCAGCTCTCGACGCCGTCGAACCAGCCCAGGCAGTCCACAGCAAGATCAAACTGAGAGGACAATCAATCAGAGTTGAAGACAAAACATATGATCTCAGCCAAATCGAGCGGATTTACTTAGTAGGAGGCGGGAAGGCGGGAGGCGCGATGGCGGAAGCTGCCGAGTCTATCCTGGGGGACAAACTCACAGGAGGTGTAGTCAACGTCCTAAAGGGCACCGAGGGAAAGCACTGCCTAAAGAAGGTTAAGCTGATCGGGGCCTCTCACCCGGTACCGGATGAAGCCGGTGTGAGAGGTGTGAAGGAGATGCTCGACATGGTGTCTGAACTGACTCGTAATGACCTCGTCATTGTGATCATCTCTGGGGGAGGTTCAGCTCTGATGCCATGCCCCGCCAACAGCATCACACTCGCGGACCTTCAAACCGTGACGGCGAAGCTCCTGAAGAAAGGAGCAACAATCAACGACCTCAACACCGTAAGGAAGCACCTAGACTCCTTTAAAGGTGGTCAGCTCGCTAAGAGATGCCAGCCCGCTGAGGTATTGAGCCTAATCCTATCCGATGTAGTAGGTGATCCCCTTGATACCATCGCCTCTGGGCCAACTGTCCCCGACTCAAAAACGTGGGTAGATGCGGAGGCCGTCCTCAAGAAGTATGATGTATGGGGAGAAACCCCTCCGGCTATCAAAGAGAGGATAAAGGCGGGAGTGACAGGGAGTATTCCCGACACTCCGAAAGAGAATGACCCCGTCTTTAAGAGAACGAAAAACATCCTCGTTGCGAGTAACTCGTATGCTGCTCAGGCCGCGTTTATGAGGGCACGGCAGCTAAAGTACAATTCGATGGTTCTCTCCACGATGGTGGAGGGAGAAGCTAGGTACGTCGGAAGCGTCTACGCTGGCATCGCCAGGGAACTAGCGACTAGGAAGAGACCACTTGATACCCCCGCAGCAATCATCATTGGCGGTGAAACAACTGTTGAAGTAAAGGGAGCAGGGAAAGGCGGAAGGAACCAGGAGGTCGCACTCGGCGGAGCTAAGCTAATTTCTGGCTTACCTTGTCTCATCGCATCCCTCGCCACAGATGGCTTCGACGGACCCACCGATTCAGCTGGCGCCATCGTAGACGGAGCAACATTTGAGAAGGCAAACCGGAGCAACCTATCAATAGACGCGACACTCAAGGAAAACGATGCCTATCACTTCTTCGATAGACTTGGGGACCTGCTTATCACAGGCCCCACAGGGACAAACGTAAATGACCTTGCCTTAATTCTCGTCTCGGGAGATTAACCATATGACGACTCGGTGGGAGAGACAGCGCGAGGCTCTCGATGAGTTAAAGGCGATCCTTACCGAGAAACATGAGGACGTAGAACTAGTGCTAGTCGAGGGGCATAGGGATGTTGAGGCCATCAAGAAGCTTGGCGCCTTCATGCCTGTGGATGTAAGCTCTCATACCGGCAAGACCGAGCACGACATCGTGGCCGATCTATCAAGTAAAACCCGAGAGATACTCATCCTCACTGACTTCGATGAGGAGGGGAGATCCAAAGCTAAGCGCTTATCTCAACTACTCGAAGCGGAGGGGGTACATGTCCGTCGTGAGCTTAGGCGAAAGTTTGGTAGGCTCATGGGCGTCCTCGGCGTGAAGACCATCGAGTCACTAGACGACATTTGTAGCGATAATTTGTCACTCAAACAGTCAATAATCAAGCCTCAATTTGAGCGCAATAAGTACCAAAAAAAGAATAGAAAATTATTAGTGAAAGCGCGCACGAAATTAGACTCATTAAGTAGCACATAGGTATAGGTTTGTGGCTGGTAAAGATTCGACTAGGTTTAACGGAGTTTCACAATTCTTTGTGATGGGGCTATTATTCCTCTTAGTCGATGGTTTGGCGATTTTACTTTCGAAGCCATTCAGTGAACTAGAGCTCTATGCCTTCGAGGAGCCGAGTGATCCCTTCAACATTGTGTACTTCTTTATGATGGTGTTTGTGGGGACAGCTGTAATCCTCGCTTTAGGGCGCCTCTTTAAAGGTAGGCTTGTGAAGTGGGTTTTACTGGGGGTTACCTGGTCATCACTTTTTTCTACATTTTATTCATTTTCATTCCTCGTCATGGGCGATCCTTTGGCAACTTGGATGTCCGTATTGGCTTCATTACTATTTGTCACGGCATTGATGAAGTGGCCGAGATGGTATCTTATCGACGCCGCTGCGCTTATACTCGGTACAGCTACGATGGCGCTCATTGGAATTTCAATAAGGCCTCCATTTATGGCAATTCTATTAATTGGCTTGGCAGTTTACGATGCCATCGCGGTCTATGGTACGGGTCATATGATATCCCTCGCTGAGATTGTCATCAACTCGGGTTTACCAATGGTTCTGATAATCCCGAAAGCCAGAGGCTATAGTGATGCTGAAAAGGTAATAATACTCAAGCAGCCTCCTCAAGGCGACGAAAATCGTAAAGCCGTCTACATGGGGTTAGGAGATGTTGTAATACCTGGATGTTTAGCTATCTCGGTCTATGATTCGCTTGGTATTGTATCGCTTCCTATAGTTGGTTCGATTATAATTGGGACGCTGATCGGCTTCTCGGTTCTATCTTTTTTCGTAGCGAAGGGGAGGCCTCAAGCAGGGCTTCCTTATCTATGTGGTGGGGCTATCTTGGGGTATATTATCTCAAATTTATTTTTCATGCACCTATAGGTTTTAGTTAAAAGCTCGTGTGCGCGTGTTTTGATTAGTTAGTCCCTAACTATGTTACCATAGGTTTCCCTCGTGCCCAGTAAAAGGGCAGTGAATGTTAATGCAGCGAACCCTATACTGATCAAGTTGGGAATGAAAAAGCTCCCTGTTTGATCAACTATACTACCGTATATTGGAGTCATTGAGCTTGAGAATATGATGCTTAATCCGTTAAGAAGACCGAGCCCAATATTCATTTTCCTCGCTGGGAGTACTTCTCCAACCATGCTGAAAAAGAGGAACCCACTGCTTGTACCAATCCCCATCAATGCCCAGAGTCCTGCATATATTATGATTGGTAAACCTGCGGGTGTTAAGATGAGTGTGATTAGGGAAATTAGGTAAACACCATAGAAGAATATTAGAGGGGCCTTCTTTATCCTGAGCCTGTCGCTGATCATACCTATAAATAGGGCTCCCAGGAAGCTCGCTATGGTACCGAGGCTTGTGACCACCCCCGCTTCGACGTAAATTAGTTTTTTTGCCTCGACGAAAAACTGACTGCCCCATGAATAGAGTACATAGTTGAAGGCTAGGAATGTATAGGTGAATAACATGGGTTGAAAACGTTTGTCAGCGAGTGTGTCCCTGAATGATCCAATAATATCTCTCTTCTCTCTCTTAACGAAGGCTATAGGCTGGGGGCTATCTCTTAAAATGAGGATGTTTATCACCCAATTCGCTAAGAGAACGACTAACATACCTAGATAGAGTAACCGCCAGCTCCCCCAAAGCGAGATAGAGAGGGGAAAACCCATGTAACTTGCGAAGCCACCTATTCCCATGCTTGCGCTAAGGACTCCGATTGCAGTCGCCTTCTTTTCTGGGGGAAACCAACGAATAACAAGAGTGACAGCGTTTACGTAGAATACGCTAGTCCCAATGCCGATTATTACCTGAGCGGCGAGTAAGAGTTCATATCGATAGCTTAGCCAAAAAAGGAGACTTCCTATGCATGTTAATGCAGTGAACCAGAGAATCGACTTGCGAGGCCCTAATATATCCGCTAGTACTCCAGCTGGGAGCTGCATAACTCCATAGATTAGGAAGTACCCAGTGATGAGAAGCCCCATGGCACCGCGACTTATTCCTAACTCATTGATTAGCACCGGTGAGAGTGCTGATGCAGCGCTACGTAGGAAGCTCTCGACGAAGTAGGTCAGGCAAATAGCTGCTAATATTGTGAGAGCTAACCGTTCCTGTTTTGCCAAGGTCTCAGTTTAGTACTATTAACTTAGATAAAGCATGTTTGGGCAGAGTAACCGCGCGCTCGACTGCCTTGATTAAAACGAGTATACATTAAGGTTGTAGTGTTGTGATGATTGCCTTAAGCTGTTGAATAATGTTCTCCTGACCTTGGATGAGTGTGTTCTGAGCTTGAATCTGCATATCCTTGGCTTGAATCATTTCATTTTGGGCTTGAATCAACGCATCCTTGGCTTGAATCATTTCATCTTGGGCTTGAAGTTGTGCATCCTTAGCTTGAAGTTGTGCATCCTTTGCGTTTAACTCCGCATCCTGGCTCTGAATTCTAAGCTCGTAGGCTGAGACCTGAATTTTGAGAGGCGTCGAGGCGATGAGATAACCACCGACTAAGCCTACTGTCAAGCAGATGATTGCCAGGATATATAATTTGGAATCCATGGGACTAAATTGTGGTGTGGGAATTAAGTTTTGTGAAAAAATATTTAATTTTCTCCACTCTTACTGACACAGTTTAAGGGAGATGAGTTTTACTTATTGTGTAAAAGTGCTAGAGACCTGTATTTCAAGGACACAGCGACTAGTACAATATAGTACTACTATATTTAGTCACCCAACACAAGTGCTTATCTAGAACATCTGAAAAATTTTAGCTAAAAAGGTAAAATAATCGTTTTCTGTAGCATACTATAATGACTAAGATAGTTATACTCTACGACACATGGTCCAAAGCAGACGCGAAACAGATCTGGGAAGAGATGCTAAAGAACAGCCTTGGCGATACTTACTCTAAACATGAGTTCATCTATCTAGAGAACAAAGCGGGTGCTTTTAAGTGGTCCACCGAGGTGAATGAGAACATAAAGGAAGCCTTCGGGGACCCTGACTACATCAAGCAGAACATCAAGGAGGCAGAGATAGTATTGAGTGGGTTTGCCCCAATTACCGCCTCTGTTATGGACTCTGACCCATCCCTCAAGGTCATCGGCATAGCCCGAGGAGGCCCGGTAAACGTCGACGTCGCAGCAGCCACAGATAGAAAGATCATGGTTGTCGGCACTGTGGGAAGAAATGCAGAGTCCGTCGCTGATCAAACTCTTGGCTTCCTCCTTTCCCAAGCCCGCCAGATAGCTCGCCACAACTTGGCAATAAAGACTGGTGAATACTTTGAACAATCAACAAAGATAGGGCGAGGCAAGTACCTAGATAGCTTTGACTTTCAGGAGCTTGGCGGGAAAACCCTTGGCTTAATCGGCTTCGGTGAAGTGGGAAAACGCGTTGCTAAGAGGGCTAACGCTTTCGGGATGAAGGTACAGGTCTTCGATCCGTACATAACGGTGGAAGCCCTCGTTAAGGAAAGATGCATTAAAAACGAACTCGAAACCTTACTCCGTAGCTCCGACTTCGTCTCCATCCACGCAAAACTAACACCCGAGACTACCCACATGCTAAACGCTGAGCGTCTTGCGATGATGAAACCCAAGGCAGTCATTATTAACACTGCCCGTGGGGAAATAATAGACGAGAGAGCTCTATACGAGGCACTAAGGTCTAAAAGGATAGCCAGCGCTGCACTCGATGTATTCGAAGAAGACCCTGTTAAACCCACAAACCCACTCTTAAATCTCGATAATATTACAGTGACCCCACACACAGCTGGACGCTCACCTGAGGTGGAGAGACGCGGCTACCAACAAGTTGCCGAGGCGACCGCTAAGTATCTCCACGGTGAGAAGATCAAAAGAAACCAGCTTGCCAACCCAAATGTCTTGGAGAGCTGATAGTAATTGTTGCCTGACCACCTCATAGCAATTGACTGCGGCTCAGGCGGCGTTAAGTGCTTCCTAGTTGAAACCTGCGGTAAAATAGTGTCTCAATCAGGTGTAGAGTGGGATAGAGATGAATGGAATACAGAGATCGGTTGGCTAGCCATAAAAAAAGCGATCAGAAAGACACTAAACACTTCTGATATCAAACCCGAACGAGTAGCAGCCGTTAGCACAACGAGCATGAGGGAGGAGTACGTTCTCCTCGACGCAAAGGGTCGGGAGATATCCTATGATGTGACACCCGATATCTACACCCACGGAGACGAATTCAACCAGATCTACGGCGAGCGCATTTACCTCCTCTCGGGTCACTGGCCAGTACCAGGTTGGATAGCAGCGGGGAAGATGAAGTGGCTCAGAGACAAACACCCAGAAACACTGGCACGAGCGCGCTTATTCCTAATGATAAGTGACTGGGTCGGATACATGTTAGGCGGTACACCTTACACAGAAGGATCCAGCGCCTGCGAAACGAGCTTATTCAACGTTGAGAAGGGGGAATGGGCGTGGGATCTGATTGATGAACTCGGTATCCCAATGGAGATATTCCCAAAAGTGATGCAAAATGGGATACAGGTCTCGCAGGTCACTGGCAATGCCGCTAGAGGCACCTCCCTTCTAGAAGGGACCCCAGTGGTTGTCGGAGGAGCTGACACTCAATGCGGCCTTCTCGGTTGCAATGCGTACAAGGTGGGCGATGTTGTAGCAGTTGGTGGGACGACCACGCCTGTCCAGATGGTTACTGACAGACCCGTTTTTGACGAGAAAAAACGCACATGGACAAACATGTATATCGTACCAGGAAAATGGGTAATCGAGAGCAACGCTGGACGAACCGGATGGATCTACAGATGGTTCAGGGACAACATCCTTTGCGAGAAAGCCAGCACAAAGGTTTACGAGACGATGAACGCCATCGCTGAAACCACGCCACCTGGATCTAATGGTGTCCAAATATTTTTAGGCTCACGCGTCTTCAATTCGGGCCCTCCTTACTTGGAGGGGTACTATCTCAGCGACGTCGCAGTCCCTCCAACAATAATCGGCTCCTCCAAATTCACAAGAGGAGATCTCGCTAGGGCAATAATTGAGGCGAACTGTTACGCTGTCCGGGCGAATCTAGAGCAGCTCACTGAGATAACTGGAAGCGAGGTGAAGAGCCTCGGCTTTTGTGGGGGTAACTCAAAGTCAAACCTCTGGAACGAGATTCAGTCAGCTGTGCTTGGAAAGCCAGTGATTGTGCCCGTTGAAAGGGATGCATCTGCCATCGGAGTCTCCATCTGCGCCGCGGTCGGATCTGGTCTATACAGTAACATTGGTGAAGCTGTGAAGTCTATGGTGCAGATGAAGCCTGTTCGAGCTAACAGGGAACTCGTAGAGCGATACGATAGGTTTTATCACTCATGGCTTGAGATTCGTCGCCGTCTTTCGGGAATCTTATAAGAGGGAAGCATTCGAAACGTATTGATCGTTGATGGAATCTGTCGAGAAGGACCTCAGGGAACGCCTCGCTAAAGTCGGTCGTGAGATATTTGCTGAGGGATTGACCCATGGTGCATCCGGGAACATAAGCGTCAGAGTCCCGGGCACAAATAAGTGCATAATTAAACCTAGTGGTTACAGCTTCGCTGAGCTTGAGCCTCACCATTTCATTGTCGTTGACATAGACACTAGGAAGGTTTTAAAAGGGAACGAGAAGCCGAGCATTGAGACACCGTTCCACACGAAATTGTATAAGCAGTGGCCCGATGCTGGTGGTGTCGTTCACGTCCACCCCCACTACTCTACCATCCTCTCTATAATCGGGGAGGAGATCATACCAATGGGGATAGAAATCACTGAGGCGCCCGCCCTCGCGAAGGGCATCCCCGTAGCTAAATTCGCTCCACCAGGCACCGAGGAGCTGGCTGACAACCTTGTCGAAGCGATGAAGGATCACGTCGCTGCGCTCATGCCACACCACGGCTTAACAACGATTGGGAAGAATATTGAGGAGGCAGCTACCAACGCCAGGATAGTGGAATTCCTCGCCAAACTCCACTACGAGGTCATGTTAGTGGGAAAGCCACATCCCTTAAGAGAGGATGTATTGAAGAGCCTCATTGAGAGGGCAAAGCTGAAAGGGTTATTGATCTAAAGATTTTCCGCTGTTATCCTTCTTCTTCATATCGCTAAGCCGGTCCACAAGGCTCATACCTGGCTGGTAATCCTTTAGGGACTTCACCTCGATGAGACCCTTTTTCTCCGCCGCCTTCAAAGCAGCCTCTCCCTTCTTTGTTCTTACTAAGACTGTAGAATAGCCATCAGGTGAACCTACGTTACCAATGGACAAGTCAGCGAGCTCCGATGTGTAGTCAAGACAAACCCTACAACAATTTCGTGACAGTTCCTTTAATTTTCTTATCTTAACCTCGAAGGGTGGTTCCCCCTCCCTATGAGCGATGAATTTACCACTCTTAATCTCAAATTTCTTTATTTTCTCAGGCTCAACACCCTGATCCTTTAGGTAAGCCATCAGCTTATCATGATTGAAAGTCTCCATACAGAATAGCCCAAGTGCGAGAGTATCGGTCTTTGGTGCATTCTTTTGGCGTCTCCTGAGTGCTTGTATTTGGCAAGGGGTACTGACAAACGCCAGCTTCTTAACGCCCTCTTTTTCGGCCTGTTTCACTGCTAGCAGCATAGGAGCAGAAGTGTATTTCGTCCCGGCGCATTCAATCACTATATCCATATCTCTCGTAAGAACCGGCACGGGAGACCAGATTTTTTCCTTGTTGAGTCCCGCAACAACAGCTCTATCGCCTTCACTAAGGCAACTAAGAAGAATTGAGGTAACTGCTCCGCCATCCTGTGCGTGTTCCTTTACTTTAGGCTGTAAAGTCCTGACAGCGTATGCTTCAAGTAGAATACCATGAGCTTCCTCATCTACGGATCTTTTCCTCCCAAGTACATAAGCTTCAGATTCTCCGAAATCATATTCTACTCTAGGACAAGCTGTGTAACACTCTCCACATGCAGTACATTTTCCTGTTAGCTTAGGTAATCCATCGACAAAGCTTATTGCATCAACTGGGCAAATCGAAACACAAGAGCCACAGGCAACGCATCTTTCAGGTTTAATTACCTCGACAAGTAGATGTCCAAAAACTTTGGGTCGCTTAGCCATGATATAGGAATGTGAACAAATCCGTTTAACTATTTCTTCAGAAAAAAAATTTTGAAGCATAGGGACTAGGGGGTCTGATAAATAGCAAGTATAGTCAATGTATTTATCTAGCGAATATTAATCCTAAAATAAATAATCCCTCAAATACTTGGAGACTTGTGAAATGAGTTTCAAGAGAGCTAAACCTACAAGCCCGGAGACATGTCCTGGAATTAGAGAATTCATTCGCCCGACACTAGCCTACACAAAGTGTGTATCATGTGGTGGCGACGTTGAGATCTGGAGTGATGAAGATACTGGCGTATGTCTTAAATGTGGAAAAATATGGCCAAGGCCAGATAACAAGTCATCCTGCTTAGACTACTGTGATTACGCTGAAAAATGTAGAGAAATCATTAAGATGCGCACAAATAAGTAAATTCGTCGAAATTTTCATTTTTCACTTCTTTAATCTGAGATAATTCTATTTCATAAAGTAAAATATTATACAGTCTAATTGAACTATTTCTTTTAGGTGTAGTATAATGGTTTTAATCGGTTTTCTCAAGGTAGGTAACATAGCGACCGCGCCAATGATCGAGCTCCTCCTCGACGAGAGGGCTGAAAGAGAAGACATGGAAGTCAGAGTCGTCTCCTCAGGGGCAAATATGGGTGGTAGACAGTCGGAGGAAGTTGCAAGGATCATGGTTGGTCTTAAACCGGACCTAGTGTTTGTGACGAGCCCTAATGCCAGCACAAAAGGACCAACAAAAGCGAGGGAGCTGATATCATCCTCTGGTATTCCAGTGGTCGTTGTTTCTGATGGTCCAAAAGGCTTAATCGAGGAACTTCAGGGCAAGGGGATGGGCTGTATAATAATTGAAGCTGACTCGATGATCGGGGCACGCAGGGAGTTTCTTGACCCAATTGAGATGGCTATCTTCAACGCTGATGCGATCAAGGTGCTCTCAGTAACTGGGGTTTATAGCTTAATTTACAAGACGATCGACGCGCTGATAGAGCAGTTGAAGTCAGGTAAAAAGCTCGAACTACCCTTACTGAACATTACCCGCGAAAAATCGCTCAAAGTCTCAGGTCTATCAAATCCATACGCATTGGCAAAGGCAGGGGCGTCTTATGAGATGGCGAAACGTGTTTCAACCCTCACTACCGAGGCTTGCTTTAAGGAGAAGGACTGGGCAGTCTATACAGCTCTATGCGCCACGGCTCACGAGCTCATGAGAACAGCGGCTTTAGTGTCGGATGAGGTTAGGGAGATAGAGAAGTACGGAGACAACGTAACGCGTAAACCACACTACGATGATGGGTCTTACCTGATGAAGAAGAAACTAATCGAAAAACCAGAGAAACAAAAATAACTGTTTTCTTCCCTCTTTTAAAAAATAAAAAAAGAACTTGCTAAGAATTTCTATCCTAGTGACGAGAGCAAATTTTATCAACCTTTTTATTTTTGATGATTTCTAGTAACTTGAACCTAGGTGTCTCAAAAAACTAATAGCTTGAATCTTAACGCCATATTCCATCCAAACTCTGTCGCTATAATAGGTGCCTCAAAGACACCGGGTAAGATCGGCTACATATTAACAAATAACATGCTCAACTCGGGGTTCAAAGGAAAGATCTACCCGGTGAACCCTGGGGCAGATGAGATACTTGGATTGAAGTGTTACCCATCTGTACTTGACATCCCAGGTGATGTGGATCTATCCGTTATCACAATCCCCTCGGCCTCGGTCCTACAGGCAGCTGAAGAATGCGGAAAGAAGGGCGTAAAGGCTCTAGTTGTGATATCAGCAGGTTTCAAGGAGACCGGACACGAAGGTTCACTCCTAGAGCAACAACTTGTTGAGATAGGCAAACGGTATGGCATGCGGATCCAGGGTCCCAATTGTCTCGGTTTAGTAATTACAACGACGCCATTGAACCTAAGTTTCGCAGTCGATATACCGCGACGAGGAAAGATAGGATTCATCTCTCAGAGCGGAGCACTCGGAACAGCTGTGCTTGACTGGGTCACAAAAGAGAACATAGGTTTCCATAGCTTCATCAGCCTAGGGAACAAAGCCGACCTCGACGAGATCGACTTTCTAGAAGCAATGAGCGAGGACGACGATGTCTCAGTCATCCTACTTTACCTCGAGTCGATTGAAGAGGGTAGAAGGTTCCTCGAAGCCTCCACACGAGTTGTTAAGAAAAAACCCGTCGTCGTCCTAAAGGGCGGAACATCTTCAGCCGGTGCCAGAGCAGCAGGGAGTCACACAGGCGCCCTCGTCGGAAGCTTCCTCGCCTATCAGACCGCATTCAACAAGGCTGGAGTGATCCTAGCCAACAGCATAGAGGAACTCTTCGACTATGGGCTAGTATTCATGGAGCAACCATTACCAAAAGACGAGGGGATAGCCTTAATCACAAACGCTGGGGGACCAGGCATCCTCGCAACAGATCTCAGTGAAAAACTTGGCGTCAAGATCTCCTCGATATCGAGCGAGGTTCAGGGCATACTCCGCAAGTACCTCCCCCCCGCATCAGCGACAGGTAACCCCATAGACGTCCTAGGTGACGCGAAGGCGGATCGATACGCCTACGCCCTCCAGGAGGTAGTAAAAGACGACGGCGTAAACGCCATTATCGTGTTACTCACGCCACAGGCTATGACGGAGAGTCTGGAGACAGCTAAGAACATAGTGAGCATGAAGCCAGCCCTAAACCAGAAACCCATTCTAGCCGTCTTCATGGGAGGCAAGACGGTTGAGGAAGCTACACGATACTTAATGAACAACGGAGTCCCCTGCTTCGATTTTCCTGAGAAGGCGATCCAAGCGATATCAGCAATGTATAGATACACGCGCTTCTTGAAGCTCCCCATCTTTTCATTACACAGATTCGACGACGTCGACTCGACCAGAGTTAAGACAGTGATTAATGCAGCTCGCACGGATAACAGAGTCGTCCTCCTCTCAACCGAAGCCGCTGACCTCGTAGAAGCCTATGGCATACCAGTTCCTAAGAATAACCTAGCCGTAGATGCAGACGAGGCAGTTAAATACGCGGAGAAGCTCAGCTACCCCGTCGTCTTAAGGATAGTCTCCCCTGACATCCTCCATAAAACAGATGTTGGCGGTGTGGCTTTGAACTTGAACTCTTCCACCGATGTGAGGACAGCATTTGACCGTATGATGACTAGTGTAAATAAATTCATACCACACGCAAGAATCTACGGCGTGATGGTCTATCACATGATTCCGAGAGGTCGTGAGATGATCATCGGCATGAGCAAGGATCTACAATTCGGTCCCCTTCTCATGTTTGGCCTTGGAGGAATCTACGTTAATTTCCTGAAAGACGTTTCCTTCCGCCTAGCTCCCCTCACGGAAAATGAGGCAAGTGAGATGATGGAAGATACGAAAGCCTACACGCTTCTGAAGGGGATTAGGGGCGAGGATCCTTCTGACCTATCTGCACTCAAGGATATGATCTTGAGGGTGAGTCAACTGGTTAGTGACTTTCCAGAAATTGTGGAGATGGATATCAATCCAGTAGTCGTGTACAAGGCTGAGGAGGGTGCCTATGCCCTCGACGTTAAGATCACCTTGTCAAAATAACTTTAACTATGAAGTGATGTGATCATAAACATGGTATATACACTCTATATAACTGGGACAAAGTTCAGCGGGAAGACTGCCCTCTGTCTAGGCCTCTATAATGTATTTAATGAGATGGGCATGAGAGTCGGGTACTTTAAGCCAATAGGGCAGGGCCACAAGATGGTCGAAGGCAGGTACATTGATCCTGACGTCACAATGATGAAGGACGTAATCGGATTAATGGAACCAATCGAAGAGCTCTGCCCCGTAGTCCTTGGGAGTCGTTACTTGGACATCGTATCTAAAGACTACGAGTCTTTGAAGGCTCGTATAATAGAATGTTTCGAAAATGTGAAAAAGAATAAAGACATTCTCATTATCGAGGCAGCTCATACTCCTGAACTTCTTTACTGCTCTAACTTAGATATGGCAACTCTCTCTAAGGAGTTCGGTGCCAAAGTAATACTTTCAGTTAAGGGAGACGACGACACATCTGCGGACAAAGCCATGCTTTACACCAACTATTTGTTACAAAGGGGCGTCGACGTCCTCGGGGTAATCATAAACTTCGTTCCATTCCAGCAGCTTGAACGGATGCGAGGCGTAGTCTCTGAAGTCCTCTGTAAATGCAAAGTCAAAGTTTATGGCGTGGTACCCGACCACAGGGAATTAACACTCCCCACAGTCCAGGACGTGGTAAACGCCTTAGACGCTGAGGTCCTAGCTGGAAAGGGAAGTCTGGACAGGATAGTCGATAACTACCTTGTAGGCGCTATGTCCCCCGAGGCCGCTATGAGCTGGCTGAGGCGAAGTGTTGACAGGGCCTTCATCACAGGCGGCGACCGAGCAGATCTGATCCTTATGGCGCTCGAGACTAAACCAAGCGCCATTATTCTTACAGGTAACATTTACCCCTCAGTTCAGGTAATCTCAGCTGCAGAGTCAAAGGGGATCCCTCTCCTTCTTGTTGCTGATGACACGTTCACAGCAGTGACGAAGCTTGAGCCCCTTGAAGGCAGGGTTGTTTCCTTCCCGATGTCCACGCGTAAGATTCAGCTTAGCCGTAAGATTATGAGTGAATACATAGATTGGAAGAACATACTTGAGGGGTACGTCGACTTCAAGACAAGGAACAAGTAACGAGGTAAATCATTCATGAGCGACAAAAAGTCGAAAACCGTTGGAGGCTCAATGGAAGAGACAAAAGAGAGGCACCAACGCTACCTGAGGGCTATGAACAACCCAGTTAGGAGGACCATACTCAGAGAACTCAAGGGCGGCTCTGCTACACTCGAGGAGCTAAAGACCAGAACGGATATTGATGAAAAAACACTCAAATGGCACTTGGACATCCTCGAATGGGGTTATTGTGTAGAGAAGCAAATGAAGCATGACCATGCATATTACCTTCTGACAAAAGAGGGTCAAGTCGTAGATTATGTTGATAAGTAGCTTTCATCTCCACTTTATCTATACTTATCGCTAATTCTATAAACATCATCGAAATAAGTAGAGAAGGATATCGATTTGCTGAGCCTGAATAAGCTTACGAAGAAACTAGTCGACAGACTTCTAGACGATCCACAGTACTACAACGTTTTGGTTGAAAAACTGCCCTGTGGATCAACAATAATCGACACAGGTCTTGAAGCTAAAGGAGGATATGAGGCCGGTCTAATGACTACTCGTATTGCCATGGGTGGAGCCGGTGGTGTCAACCTAAGCTACTCTGATTATAGTGGGCTTCAACTACCCACCATCGTGGTTTCGACGGATCAGCCTGCATGGTCACTCTTCGGTGCCCAACTCGCAGGATGGAAGATATCCGTAGAGGATTACACAGCAGACGGCTCAGGTCCGGCAAGGGCGCTGGTTCTAAAACCCAAAAAAGTTTTTCAGAAAATCGAATACAAGGACGAGTCCGAAGTAGCGACGATCCTTCTTGAGAGCCGTAGGAAACCAACGGATACCGCAGCTAGGTTCATAGCTGAATCCTGTAATGTAAAGCCTGATAACCTCTTCATGTTGCTCACCTCCACAACATCGATGGCTGGTATGGTTCAGATCTCGGGAAGGGTTGTGGAGACAGGGCTCTTCAGGCTCGACATTCTTGGTGTGGACTTAAAGAAGGTGAAGTATGGGGTTGGCTACGCTCCGATCATGCCCCTGCATGTAGATAGCGGGAGGGCTATGGGGCGTGCTGAGGATGCCCTGACTTACGGTGGCGTTACAAGTTTCGTTGTAGATGAAGAGGAGCAAGTTCTGGCGGATCTAGCAAATAAAACCTCATCGAGTAACTGTAAGGCTTATGGGAGAACCTCGTACGAGATATACAGTGAAGTAGACTTCGACTTCACTAAAATCGATCCGGCACTCTTCGCACCTGCAGTGGTCACATTGGTATGCGCAAAGACTGGTAGGGTCTTCAGTAATGGGATAATAAACAATGATATCCTCAAACAGTCGCTCTTAGGTTAGCTTTATTGATCCACTCGCGTGCGCGAAAGTCCTAAACCTGTATGTGCAAGCTTATTTGTAATGAGGTTTACATTTTTTCCAATTCGTTCTTACGATCGAGTTCCTCAGCGGCTCTCCTTGCCTCTTTTCTAATATTCGCAACGTATCTTATCCGTGCACGCGTTAATTCCTCCCCTGATAAACCCTCAAGCTGCTTCCACATAGGATCCGGAGCAGCGGATAAACCCTCGATACTCTTCCATTCCCCCATCTCCGAAATTAATCTCTCGCGTGCTTTGACTTCATCCCACAGGCTGTCTCTGATGACATCGGTGATGTTGATTTCAAGGTACTTGATTTTCTCCATCAACTCCACTGGGATTCTGGCGGTTACTCCTACTGACTTGGTCAAACGTATTACACCTCTTCAACCACGGTAGAAGCCTTGGCCGTATTACACTTGTAAGGCTTACCATAGGGTACCATATTGTGTAATACGGGGAGGACGTTTCATGGTCCCCATAGTGGGGGAGTGTAATACATCTTTACCTTTTCAGACTGTAATACACTTGTTCACGTTTTTTAGCCTGTATACAGGCGCGTGTCTGGCTTTCCCGTGGCTCCTGCCATGGGTGCTTGTGGTGGGTGACTGTGGGTGGGTGTCTGTGACTGCGCGTGGGTGTCGATGAGTGTCGATGGCTGGGGGTAGACATCCCCCATAGTACTAGCGTCCATGGGTATGATGCGCTCTGCTATATCATCGTCCATGGAGTCGCCTCCTTCATCATAGCCATCATCAGCAACCATCCGCTACATCTTCCATGGAGCCATAAGCAACGTCAATGGTTGGTATTACGATCCCATTACTGTGATAGCTCCCAATAGTTAACATCTCCAACTAGCTACCCTATCTAGTCGGACGGGGCGTCTTAAGAGTGCAAGCTACTGTATTACACACTTTGGTTGCCCCGTCCTGATGTTTAGGAGGTAAGCTTGACTAGGGACGGTGGTGGCTCCTTCTTGGGTTGCCCCTCAACCTCACCCACCCCCCCAACCTGACCCAACTCAAAACCCCCACTGGGAAGAACAACACGGATGGACCCGGACCAACCGAGGGTCGACATCCCCTATACTACTAGCGTGTGGGGAGTACATCCTCTGCCACGTCGTGTCCACGGCGTCGTCTCCTTCATCAGTTGGTTGTTCCTCCTGTTGGGCCTCTTCATCCATGGGTAGGGTTACTCTCTCCCTCCGAAGTATCTCTCGATAGTCGGTACCTTCCTCTAGTTCCCCAACTCATGATATTGGGTGTTCAGGAGAGTACTGGCTCCTGATGTGTGCGATGGCTCCAGGCTTGTTCTGGAACCGCTTCACACATCTGCTTGATTTTTTTTGGTTGTGGTTCAGCTCCTAAAAAAACGCCTACATGGTAAGCTCAAGCACCCGAGAGATGAAAGGGTTTGCAGTAAGCTGTGAATTTCTCCGTAAAACAGCGAACCTTTCACAGCAGAATGGTTCTCCGTATTTAAGAAAAAACTGAGCGCGTGTGAATGATTCAAATTAAATTTGTGACACTAATAACTTGTTGAACACGTTTCGAAGCATACCACCCGAATATACCAACAAGAGCTCCTGAGATTAGCGAAAGCAGCCACATGAAGCCAATAACGTACGGGGATAAACTCTGGAGCAAGAGTATCCACAATACTAATACATTACTAGAAGCAGACAGTCCACCAGCAATCGCAGTTTTAATCTGAGAAGCCTTTCCGGGTAAACTCATAACTATGTCAACTAGGATGCCCTCAGCTAAGGCGATTGGTAGGATCTGAACCCCGTGAAAACTGAAGAGTGAGAGTTCAACAAGACCCTTCACAGCTCCGGCGAAAGTAGCTGAACCAGTCTTCTCCGTTAGAAGTCTAACTAGTAAGAGCCAGAGAATATGCACACCGGATAAGACTTGCCCGATACCGAAGGGTAGAATAGGTATTGCCTTTAGGGCGTTTCCCAAGTACCCTAGAGGGACACTCACAGCACCGCCTGCAGCGCTGAGAATTATGATCAAAGCGATCTCACGAGTTTTATACATCCTGGGTTTGATGTGCGTTTAAACTATAAAAAAGAATGGGGTAACGATTTCCATATGATTTATATTTCAATAAATAGAAATCGTAAGTGATTGATATGAATAATCCCGGAGAGAATAAGACTAAGACTGCGAGGAATCGCCAAGGGTTACTGACAGAGGAACAGCTCAAGGTTCTCGGTTGTCGGCTCGATGGGCAAAAACAGGAGGAGATCGCGGGGAGGCTTGGCACAACTCGGCAGAATGTCTCCCTAATTGAGAGACGTGCTCGAGGTAATTTGGAGAAGGCTGAAGCAACGCTGAAGGCATATAGAAGGCTGCGGACGGCTGCGACGGTGGAGCTCAAGTCAAACACGCATCTCGTTGATGTCCCGAGGATGCTTATTGATGTCGCTGACGAAGCTGGTGTGAAAATAACCATCGACTTCGCTCTTGTCTATAAGGAGCTCCGCGATGAAGCCCGAGATTCAATCCAGGGAACGAGAATAGTAAAGCCCGTCCTGCTGCACATCTTGAAAGGTGGCAAAATCGACGTTGAACCTATTTAAACAGAACAATTTGCCACGCAATTAGATACTAAGACGTTAATGGATTCGTGCGCGCGAGATATCTATCTCTATAACTCGTTTTGCTCATAATCCATGATTCACACCACGCCTTATCTGCCAACGCTCGTTTCGCAAGAAACCTGCAACGCTTCTCCAAATACGTATCTGCTTCTAACCTGTAATTTTTAATAGCTTCCAAAAATACGTCCTTAGCCTGAGACTCCAGTTCCGTTGTGATTTCAGGTTCATTTTGAAGGTATGACCGAGCTAGCAAAGTTTTACCTTCGTTTTCGCGACTGATGCCAGCCCAAAAAAACGACCTTTCCTTTTCAAAACTTGCTGAGCATGAAGAAAAAATCATCGTGGCTTCAGCGAATTTGGTTTCGTAGTAGAATGCAGATGCTTCTTGGAGACGTCTAAGCTCTAGCAACATAAGTGCTCCTAAATTGACTTTGAAGTTTTTAGTGATGCTGCCGTGGGTTGAGCGGGTATGCATTTTAGACAGATCTTCGTGGCGGTTGATGTTCACAAAGCTTTTTAGTTCAGGATCAAGAGCCTTCATTTCCCCCATTGGAGAGATAAAAAGAACTTTTGAGACACCTCTAATAATGTTGTCGGAACGGGATCGTCTCAGACAGCAAAGGGTCTGAGTGATTTCTGTGGCGATACTCCTTTCAAGAACTGTGACGAGAGTTTCAAGCCTACCGTTTGGCCACATTGGAACAGTTACCTGCGCGTCTCCTGCGGAGTCAAATAGGTACTCAATGATTTGGGGTTTTAATAGGGGCATATCACAGGGAAGTGTAACGCATAAGTCTGCTCTGGTTGACTTTAGTCCCGTCAGAATTCCTACACTGGGACCACTTACATTGCTTATTTTTTCGTCAACGACAAAATTCACTTCATTCAGGTTGTGTTTTTTCATTAGCTGAACGTATTTTGTTTTTCGTGTTTCATCATCTGTACAAATTATAACTTCATCAACAACTCCGAGTGCATTTTCTACAGCGTGAACTAGCAGAGGCTTCCCAAAGAGTTCGGTAAGTGCCTTGTCATACCATTGTTCAGATTTAATTTGAAATCGGTAAGATCCTCCTCCTGCCAATATGAGTGCAGCCCGTTTCGTCATAACTTTTACCTTATTATGCAATTTTCTTTGGGTATTTTCTTATGTAAGTGTACCTATTTATTATGGGTTTGTTCTCCTAGATTACTCCTGTGACTGCGAGAATTGGATCAGTGGTTCTCTTCAATGTTCTTATAATTTTCTTCATCATCTGCGATGATAAAATAAGAACATCCATCTTTTTCGACGAGGCTATTTACCCCTAAAGGAAAATAATATCCAGAGACTATTGTTCCAGAAGCACGTAGTGATCGTATTTTGATATGATCTTCTCGCCCGCGCCTTACTATTGAAAATTAATATAATGATAATGGTTCTTATAATAACAACTATTCTCTTGGAGGCGGGCTCTTGACAAGTATGATTGATGTAATTATCCTAACGGGTAGAACACTTCAGCAGGGGATCGGGCTTGAGGTGGGGAAGGTCTCAGAAGAATATTCGAAAAGTGTGAACTACGCAGAGATTAGTAAAAGCGACTCCGTAGTAATTGGATTTACAGATGGATCTCCGGTAGAGGTCACAACAGCAAGAGGAAAAGTTGTGCTCCATGGGCGGATATCAGAGACCCTTTCTCCAGGATTGATATTTGTACCCTATGGTCCTTGGGTAAACCAGGTACTCGGGCCTGATACTAAATGTACAGGCACCCCTCAATTGAAGGGAGTACCGGGTAAGCTTGAACTTGCAGAGGGAAAGAATGTACCGTCCTTACACGACCTGGTTAAGATTATGAGAGGTGCATGAGAGTGACGACTTATAGTGACGTCATCTGTCCTTTTTGCGGGTGCCTTTGTGACGATATTGAGATAACAGTAGAAGAAAACAAAGTAGTAAAAACCAAAAACTCGTGTGCAATTTCAAATTCAAAGTTTATGAAAAACGACTGGGGAAGAATAATCTCCCCGACAATAGACGGAAAACCTGTTCCTTACGAGAAAGCGATTGAGGAAGCTACAAAAATTCTGTCATCAGCAAAGCGTCCTCTCATATATGGACTCAGTAAAACCGATAACGAGGCGATAAGAGAGGCGGTTCACCTCAGTGAATTAGTCGGTGGGGTGATCGATAGCACGACAACGGTATGCCACGGTACAAGCATTATTGCTATGCAGAACACCGGGGTCTCTACTACAACCATGGGCGAGGTGAAGAACAGAGCTGACCTCATCGTGTTCTGGGGTTCCAACCCTGCCGAGGCTCACCCGAGGCATTTCCAGAGGTATTCGGTTACACCGAAGGGAATGTACACCCCGAATGGTAGAAAGGGTAGATTCATTGTAGTCGTCGATGTGCGTGAAACGAGATCATCGAAAATGGCTGACCAATTCATTCGGATTAATCCCAATAGTGACTTTGACATATTACAGGCATTAAGGGCTTTGGTCAGGGGTCAAAAACTGTCAGCTGAAGAAGTGGGTGGCGTCAGAATCAACATACTTGAAGAATTAGCAGAACGAATGAAGAGCGCAAAAGTCGGTTGCGTCTTTTATGGTTTAGGTCTCAATCAGAGCGAGAGCAGGCACATGAACGTCGACGCCCTGTACAGCCTCGTATCGGATCTCAATCACCATACCAAGTTCGTAACTGAACCGATGAGAGGTTGCTTCAATGTGACCGGTGCAAACATGGTTACGACATGGCAGACTGGTTACCCATTCGCGGTCGATTTTAGTAGGGGATACCCTAGATATAATCCCGGGGAGTACACAGCTGTTGATCTTTTAGCGAGAAAGGAAGTTGATGCTGCCCTCATTATGGGTTCTGATCCGGCATCGACCTTCCCGCTCGCGGCATCCCGCTACCTATCCAAGATCCCTGTTGTGACCTTGGAGCGGAAGGAAACCCCCACATCAATGCTTAGTAAAGTAGTGATACCTGTAGCTACGTCGGGGATCGAGACCAGTGGGACAGCTTATCGGATGGACCAAGTTCCATTGAAGCTAAGGAAGGTTGTAGATCCACCCAAGGGCGTATTCTCGGACGCTATTGTACTTGGGCATATCATTGAGCGGATTAAGGCTTTGGAGGTAGATTCGATATGAGGGGCATCATCGTTAAGGGAGGATATGTCTACGATCCCGTAAATGGTGTAAATGGTGAGAAGAAAAACATCTACGTTTGCGATGGAAAGATAGTTGAGGAGATAGAAGAGAGGGAAGCTAAAGTTATCGATGCATCTGGGATGGTAGTCATGCCTGGAGGCGTCGATATTCACAGCCACATATCAGGCTCAAAAATAAACTCAGGCAGGATGCTAAGACCTGAGGATCACAGGAAGGATGTCGTTAAGAAGACCAAAGTTACTCGTTCAGGCGTAGGATACAGTTGCCCCTCGACCTTCATAACAGGCTACCGCTACGCCCAGATGGGCTACACTACTGTTTTAGAGCCGGCTATGCCTCCTATAAGTGCGCGTCATGTCCACGAGGAAATGGCCGATATACCTCTGCTGGATAAAGCCGCTTATGCCCTCTTCGGCAACAATCTGTTTACCTTAAAATACGTTAAAGCCGGCGACATCGAAATGCTTAAGGCATTTATCCTCTGGCTACTGAGAGCCACCAAAGGATATGCTGTTAAGATAGTTAACCCCGGGGGCGTCGAGAACTGGAAGTGGGGGAGAAATGTCAGCGGGCTAGATGACTTTGTTAGTAACTACGAGGTCACACCGAGGCAGATAGTTACTAACCTAGCTAAGGCAAATGAGGAACTAGGACTGCCTCACACGATCCATCTACATTGCAATAACCTGGGAGTCCCGGGCAACTATAAGACAACGATCGATACAATGGAAGCCCTCAAAAACATTAAGCCAAGGTCTGGGAGAAAGACGACGGTTCATGTTGTGCACTGTCAGTTCAACGCTCTAGACGGCGACACATGGGCTAACGTAAGATCAGGCGCCTCCAAGATAGCCAAATATGTGAACGGCCACGAGCACGTCTCCATTGACATCGGTCAAGTGATTTTCACCGATACAACGACTATGACGGGTGATGGGCCTTGGCAGTTTAGGCTTTGGAACCTGAGTGGGAATAAGTGGGTGAATAAAGACGTGGAGATGGAGGCTGGCGCCGGCATAGTCCCTTACACATATAGGAAAGAAAACCCCGCAAATTCAATTCAATGGGCTATAGGCCTCGAACTCGCTCTCCAGATATACGACCCTTGGCGAGTCTATTTGTCCACGGATCACCCAAACGGAGGACCTTTCACCTTCTATCCCAAGGTAATCACCTGGTTGATGAGCAGAGCATCAAGAAACGAGACGATGCTTGAAATCAATAAATCATGCATGAGGCGAACTAGTCTAGCGAACGATTACCGGGAGTATACATTCAATGAGATAGCTATAGTTACAAGAGCTGCTACAGCGAAAGCTGTTGACTTAAAAAATAAGGGTCACCTCGCGCCAGGGGCAGATGGGGATATCTCAGTATACGACATCGATCCGTTGAAGTGGGTTCCCTCTAAATATAGGAACCTCGAGAAAGCCTTCACACTAGCCAAGTATACGATCAAAGGAGGGGAGATGGTTGTGAAGGATGGAGAAATCCTTTCTACACCACCAGGATCCACCTATTGGATAGATTCGGCTGCACCCAATGAAGATGAACTTGTTAAGGATGTAGAGGATGACTTCAGAGATTATTACTCGATCAACATCAGGAACTATCCGGTTGAGGAGACATATCTTCCCATGAGCCACCCCATCAAGTTGGAGGTCACATAAATGAGCTTCAACTTCAACGGTGTGGAGATCGAGGACACCTTCGCCGAAGGGTTCTCCATGTGGGGCAGCAGAATCATAGTCACAGCCATCAACAGGAAGTGGGCGAACATTGCAGCACAGAACATGACAGGTTTCGCAACAAGCGTGATCGCCTGCGATTGCGAAGCCGGAATAGAGCGAGAGATACCACCAGAAAGCACACCAGACCACAGACCTGGCACCGCGATTATGGTCTTCGGCTTCTCTAAGGGTAAGCTCTCCAGTTCCATGCTTAATCGGATCGGCCAATGCGTTCTAACATGCCCTACAACGGCAATCTTCAACGGCATTCCCAAGACTGACTCCGACGAAATGCTCGATATTGGTAAAAGTCTCAGATTCTTTGGTGACGGTTATCAGGTCAAGATGAGGATGAACGACGGCTTAGGAGAACGCGTCCGATTCTGGCGAATCCCCGTCATGCAGGGGGAGTTCCTCACCGAGGAATTGTACGGCGCTAAGAAGGCAGTAGCGGGTGGTAACTTCCTAATAATGGGCGAGGAAGAGCGATCCACACTTGAGGCATCGGAAAGGGCGGTGGAAGCTATCCACAGTGTTCCGATGATCATCACACCTTTTCCAGGAGGTCTTTGCAGGAGTGGGAGTAAAGTTGGCTCGAAATACGCTTTCCTAAAAGCCTCGACAAATACGCCGTTTTGTCCTACGATAAAGCACACCTTTAAGGGATCAAATATACCGGAGAAGGTAAACTCCGTCGTCGAAATAGTCCTGAACGGACTCGATGAGTCATCAGTGAGAAGGGCGATGGGCTTAGGGATAAAAGCTGCAGCTGGAGCAGGGGGCGTAAAGAAGATAACTGCGGTGAACTTCGGTGGAAAGTTAGGTAAATTCAAGATAGGCTTGAAGGAGTCCTTGGAGGTGTCATAAGTTGAAAGTTCTTAAGTTAAGATACGTTGGAGAGACATCAATACCTATTGAAGCTGAGAACATTACGCCTGATCTAGTTGCTGGTAAGCAGTTATCGGAGATCGAAAGGCTCACTGTCTATGAGGGGAATAAGCAACACAATATGTCCGATCTCTTCGAGATCAGTGGCGATGTCGCCAAAGAAGTAGGCGAACAAGTAATTGTAGTGGAAGGAAATACGACTTTAGTCAAATATATAGGGGCATCGATGTCATCCGGTAAAATCATCGTCGAAGGAAACGCCGGAATGCATCTTGGATCGCGAATGACTGGAGGAGAGATCCAGGTTAAAGGATCCGTAGATGACTGGGCCGGAGCTGAGATGATTGGAGGCTACATAAGGATAAACAAAAACGCAGGCAATCGATTAGGCTCCGCGTATAGAGGTAGCCCCGAAGGGATGAAGGGAGGATTGATTATTGTTGACGGTAATGTCGGGCAAGAGTGTGGAGCTTTCCTGCGCAGAGGAATGATCGTCATCCGAGGAACCGTAGAACCCTTTGCAGGGGTTCATATGAACGGTGGCCAGATCTTCGCTTTTGGCCATGTATCGAAAAGACTAGGCGCGAGTGCAAAAGGAAATGGAGGGTTTATTGCGTGTTTCGGAGGCGTTGAGCAGATGTTACCTACGTATCTTTACGATTCTACTTACAATCCCAATTTCATGAGGGTCTATTTACAACAGCTGTCAGAGAACCTGGGAGTGAAGGAGGCAGCAAAGTTCATGGATGCACAGTTCGAACGCTTCTCAGGCGACCTAGCTTGCGGAGGAAACAACGAGATCTTCGTTGTGTCTAGCTGAGTGATAAAACAGTTGAAAGTTGGCATAGTGACTTCTGATAGGGAAGAGTGGCATATACAGAGGCTACTGAAAAGCCTCAAGAAGAGGAACGTCGAGTCCTATGTTTTCCCATCCACACGTTTCCATTCGAGGATCGGTGGTAGACCCAGAATATCCGTTAAGGGCTATACCATCGAGGACTTCGACGCTGTCATTGTTAGGAAGATCCCAGGTGGTACACCAGAGCAAGTCTTCTACAGAATGGATGCTTTGCATAGACTAGAGGAGATGGGTGTATACGTGATGAACTCGGCGGACAGTATAGAGCGGTCTGTCGACAAGTTCTATACCTCCGGCATACTAGAGGACGTTGGCCTGAAAACCCCCCGGACGATTATTACGGAGAGATTTGAAGATGCGATCGATGCCTTCAAGGAACTCGGAGGCGACGTCGTAGTAAAACCCATGTTCGGTTCATTAGGTTTTGGCATGACACGAGTAACAGATATTGACATTGCCTACCGGGTTTTTAGAGCGTTAGAGGTGATTAACGGAGTCTACTATCTTCAGGAGTTCATCCCTCACCGAAATCAGGATATCAGATCCTTTGTAGTAGGTGAGACTGTTGTGGCTTCCATGATACGAACCGCAAAAAGTTGGAAGACAAACATCGCAGGAGGCGGTGCAGCGCTCCAATATGAGTTGGACAACTCCTTAGTTGAAGTCAGTATAAAGGCCTCCAAAGCGATCGGCCTAGAATACACCGGCGTCGATATCATGCAGTCAGAGAACGATGAGAACTTCTACGTTGTTGAATTAAACAGCACACCCGGCTGGGAAGGCCTACAATCTGTAACAAATAAAGAAATTTCGGATATTATTGTAGATCATCTATTAGCGAAAATAGGATAACGGACGTTAATGGTTGGACTTTGTAATGGCGGAAAAACCCAAGGATAGGGACCTAATCGAGACAAATGAAGGCTTTATTTTCTGTGTAGTAGGTTATCTGCATCCTCTTGACCGTTTCACTGCCTACTTGAAGTATGTCCCCTCGTCGGAGGGTAAATGGATGAGAGGCGATTCAGCATATTCGAGGGTCGTCCCATTTTATCATGTCACACAGGTTGAAAACACGTATAGCATATTGAAGGATAAATATTCTAAATATCTCTTTAATTGCCCTGTCCGCAACATAGTGGTTTCTTCAGTACCAAGAGAAGACGTCCTCAGATATTATCATCCTAAAGAACGCCTAGACTCGATTCTTAGGGAGGGTGCAAGTGATACACTCGAAGAGAAACTAGTAAGTCTCGTTGAGTTTCTCAAGGATGAAACGGTGGTATCCACCTCGGATTTAGGAGTCACGGGCTCTATACTAACAAAAACTCATAATCCAAGTTTTTCAGACATCGACTTAACACTGCATGGTATTTCCGCAACGAATACAATTAAAAAAGTGATTAAAGATATCAGGAGGGCGAACTCGGAGTTTGAACCATTCAATAATAGACAGATATCCGAATGGTGCTCTGACCGGGCCAAGAGGTTTCCTCTCTCATTCGACGATCTGAAGCTAATAGCTAGAAGACGTTGGAACTATGCGTACTATAAAAAAACGTACGTATCCTTTCATCCGATTCGTCAAGACAGTGAAATAGATGAGGTTTATGGCGACCTCATATATTTCCCTAAAGGTCCAGTTTTTGGAACAGCTAGTATTTCTAATAGTAATGAGTCTGCCTTTTTACCAGCCATCTATAAAATAGAAGAGACAGACACTGAACTTGATTTGGATATCAAACAACTGGTCTCTTATGAGGGAATGTTCAGCGACATCTTTAGAGCTGGAGAAAGGGTCGAGTTCTCCGGTATACTCGAGAAAGTATCTGGAAGAGACAACTTTTATCAGATAC
>JBGPRA010000004.1:0-35627 GCA_041489375.1 Bathyarchaeia archaeon
GAGTGCTTACAACGAGTCCTTATAGGCTCTCGGATTCCCGGAAGGTTATTATCCAGTGGAGTCGGCTACCGTCTCCATGAATCGCGACCTTGTGACCTTCGGGCTCCTTGGCGCGGCTCACTCACTCAACCATAGCCTCTTCCTAGTCCTCCCGCCACTCCTACAGAACATCGCTGAGAACCTCGGCGTCAGCTTCGAGACCATCGGCCTCGTCGCCACCTTGACCTTCTTCACATACGGGACAGGAGCACTCATCGGCGGCCCCCTCTCGGACACCATTGGGAGCGTTAAAGTCGCGAGAATAAGCATAGGGCTAGCAGGCGTATCGAGCCTCCTCTTCCTTGTCTGCAGGGAGGTATACACATTTACTGCCGCGATGTTCCTCATGGCCCTTTGGGCGAGCTTCTACCACCCTACTGCAAACAAGCTCATCGCCCAGGCGTTCCCGGATAATATGGGGAATGCAATGGGTATCCACAACGCAGCGGGAAACGCTGGGCAGGTGTTGACTCCCACGGTCGCATTCTTCCTCGGCGTCTTCATCGACTGGCGCTTCAGCTTTATCTTTTTCGGGGTCCTAAACATTGTGGTGGCCCTCTTCATGAACAGGATAAGCCTTGAGGAGGATTCCCTTAAGGTATCGAGTAAGTTCGCTCTACTAGAGTTCTTCAAGGTTCCTCACTTCTGGCAGATAATTCTATTCAACGCCTTGGTTGGGTTCGTTTTCAGGGGGGTCGAGATCTACTTCCCGACCTATCTTCGCTTAGATCGGGGTTACACAGGGGGGATCGCTGCAGTTGGGGGTTCGCTGATCCTCCTCTTCGGCGTCGCTGGTCAACTCATTGGGGGGAAAGGCAGCGACAAGTATGGACCCACTAGGATACTCATTGTGTCGACAAGCGGTACGCTTTTGAGTTTATTGATGCTTCTTCTGCTCCCCGATAACCCGATCATCGTGGTGGGCTTCACGCTACTCTACGGCGTAATGATCTTCGCCCATCAACCATCGATGACAAGCCTCGTGAGTAGGGTGACTCCTCGGCACCTCATGGGGCTTAGCTTCGGGGTGATGTTCTTCTCTGGCTTCGGTTTGGGCTCCGTCGCAGCGGCGGTGCTCGGTTGGCTCACAGATGCCTATGGGATTGGTTTGGCTTTCTGGGCAAACACGGTGGTTGCTGTGACGCTAGTTGTTGTCACGCTTGTGATTCATAGGACCTTTAGCGGACTTAACCACGAGCCAAGTAAATGAGAATTCCAGCTATCGTCTTTGCGTCCTCAATAGTGTTCTTTTCTATCTTCTCGAGTAGATCATCTGGGCCGTATATTTCAAGGGATATGTTCTCGTCGTCCTCGGCATGGGATTCACCAGCTTTGAGAGCGGTGGCGAAGTAGAGGTGGATCACCTCGTTACTATAACCGGGGGCCATATACATGGCCAATACCTTCTTCATGGAGCCCGCTGTGTAGCCAGTCTCCTCCTTGAGTTCTCGGCGGGCGCAAGTGTCAGGAGCTTCGTCCTCCTCTAGAGTGCCGGCAGGTATCTCGAGGAGCTCCTTTCCGGCGGTGTAGCGGTATTGCTTAACTAAGAGAATGCGGCCGTCGTCGAGGATGGGAACGATGGCAACTGCCCCCGGGTGGTCGACGATGTCGCGGGTCGTGGTCTTTCCACTGGGAAGCTGGATCTCGTCGATCCTGAAGCTGAAGTGTCTACCCTTGTGGAGTAGTTTGGAGGTGAGAGCTTTTTCCATTTCGGGTTTAGTGGGGGGTAGGTTGGTTATGAATGTTCGGCATATGAGCTCATGTTGTGGCTAAATCGCGTCACTGTGAATAACGAAAAAATTTCTCTATAGGTTGTAGGGCGTGAACTTATTTCTCAGGATTCGAGGAGGGCAACCGGTTTACCGTTCTTAGTGTAGACTCGTGGAATTTTTGGGTTGAGGTGATTGAGTACACTGTAGGTCATCCATCCTGCCATAGCTGCGAATCTACTCAAGGTATTTTCACCGGTTCTGCTTATGATCTCGACAGTATCTCCCTGGTTAGCTTCGACGCCATTGAGGTCGAGAAGGATATGGTTTAAACTGATGGAGCCGAGACTACTCTTGTACTGACCGTCAACGAGTATACGCGCCTTATTCGCCATCTCACGGGGGACGCCGTCGTAGAAGCCGACATGTATGGTGCCTATCGGCATATCCTCCGGAGCGACGAACTTACCCCAGTAAGTGACCGAGTCGCCTCTTTTAATGGTCTTCATATACTCTATTCGAGCCTTCCAGCTGAGCGCCTGCTTAAGTTTAGGACCTGAAGATACATCTTTAGGCTCTGGGTAAATGCCATACAAGCTCATGCCAGGTCGAACAAGGTCGAAATGTGCCTCAGGATTGTTGAGTGTGGCGTCGGTGCTTGCGAGGCTCAAAACGCCAGGGTCAACATTACGGTTTCGAAGCTCATCTGCGACTGTTTTCATCCTGCGTATCTGCTGGAGATCTTGATCAGGGTTTTGTATCAGGGTACTCATCAACCCGTCAAGTTGGATACCGGATAGTGACGCGATCTTTTCTATGAAGTTTGGTGCTTCCTCGTGCCAGATCCCTACACGACGAAGCCCGGTGTCCACTTTAACAAATACACTACAGGTCTTACCCAGTTTCAAAGTCGCTTCACTCAGCCTTGTAGCAGCATCTTGAGTGTAGATGACTTGGGTTATCCCCTTCTCTACGACTACCTTGTATTGGTCTGGGGTCCATAACGGGTCCATATTCACTACTCCAAGACCAGTGTTTTCCCTGATCTGGATCGCCTCATAGGTCTTGGCGACGAGGACTCGCCTGACACCATTGTCCTCGAAATGAGCTGCGATGGGGAGCAGGCCGTGACCGTAGGCGTTATTCTTAACACAGGGCATAATCTCTGAGGTGTGAGAATCCTTGGAATTATGTGCTAAGTGTCTCCTTATTTCGTTCAAGTTACTAGTTATTGCATCGAGGTCGATCTCCAACCAGCTACCATAGCCCTTGATTCTACGTCTAATCTCAGCGGGCTTAGGTTGCTTTAGCCAATACGTGCGAGTCACGGCTCCATCATCTGAGAATCCTAGTATAAGCGTTTGGGGGATTAGGGCAAAAAAAACAATGTGGGTTAGATTGCCGCCCGACCCCTTAAAGACACCCCCGCGCACGCTGAGGGCATAAGTAAAGGTTTGGTTTACTCGAGCACTGGAGCACGTGCGAAAGGGAGAGGCTGCTTATAGTTTATCCATATCACTACGTTTTATCAGAGGCGCGCGCGAGTGTGTGGGTGCCCACGCTTCTGCTTGTGCTTAGGTTGATATCGAGGGAGGTCAGCTGTCTTCTGGTGAAATCAGCATGAAGAATAGCAGCGATACCAGAGAGGGCGTGCAACTATCTAACGGCTCAACCTGCTTAAGCCATGGCTGCGTTGCCTGCTGCATTGAGACCGAGATGCCCCTCACTGAGGATGATCTCAAAAGGATCGAGAAGCTCGGCTTCAAACGGATCGATTTTACTGTCGAGTCTGAAGGCGAGATGCGCTTGAAGAATAGGGGCAAGACGTGCTACTTCCTAGAGAATGGTAAATGCATGATTTACGAGAACCGGCCTGAGGGGTGTAGAATATACCCCCTCGTTTACGACGTCGACTCCCACAAGTTCATCTACGACCCCGTCTGCCTTCACAGTTCCGAGTTCAAAGCTACCCGCATTGATAAGGATCAGCTAAAGCACCTTATACATCGACTAGAGAAGAGGACTTAGCCACCAAGGCTTCTTTCATTAGATGACACGCGCACGATTTCTAAAAATTATCGTCACACAAAATGCGATTCGCTGGAGAAATTTAAGCCTGTGGCAGTTGACGCAGAAAATTGTCGGCTGTGGATTGAGCTTTTAGGCTGTTGCCTGTCGCTGTGACTTCGGTAGCTGAAATCTCTTCTCTCAGTATCACCATAACCTCATTTTTTGGGGAAAAAATATAGAGTAAAATGACTGCTAGTAGAGCCAGTAGGATGTGTATGAAAATAATTAAAAATATGCCAACCATGATTATTAAAAAATAATTAACATCTTTCCCATTTTGATACGTTAATTCATACTCGCTAATTTCTGTTTTTTGTTTTGAATACCCCTGCATAGTAAAAAATTTGGTAGCCCGCTCTTCAATTTCTTTAAAGGTTAAGGCAGTCCTCATCAGTCTTTTCTATAATAAGTCAACATATTTCTTTTTTGACTTATAAAACAACTGCGTTGTTTATTGTCTCATTTATTTGAGAATATCCTATATATTGAGAATGTAAATTATTTTGGTATTTCTAGCAAAATGTATTGAATAGTTATACTATAATACACATTTGTTTACGTTGTAAGGCGCGCGCGCTAAAACGGAGCGATTTCAAGCCTTTTAGCCTAGATATACTGTAGTAGATGCTACTAATGTGAACGAACGAATCGAAACAAGGGCTTTTTTATGTGTTTTTTCCCTTGTGTGTTTTTTCCTTTTCATTAATTAAGATATAGACGTGTATGGTGTGTGGATCTTGAGATGCTTTCAGCTATCTATGAACGCATGCGTTCCGTACAGGTTATTCACCTTAGAGCTTGAAGTAGCCCTGGAAGGCCATCCACTGTACCAGCATGTACATGCTGATCATCATGGCGATTCCGGCTACCGTCCACCCTAAAACTTTTCCGTTCATTCTTCATCTTCCTCCGTTGTTCGGACAGTTAGTTAAGGAACGTTCTTACGATTTAGAGCTACTCTGGCGTTTTAACTGGGTTTTGTCCGAGTTTTGGAAATTTTAACTGGTCTTGTCTGGTTTGGGATAAAAAATGGATGTATTGTTCTGAGGTTTTTTCAGGAACAGAGTTATGAATCGTAGAAATATGAACGCGCATGATAGATACAGGGTCTTGAGAGATTATGGTGTTAAGTCGGGTAGCTTGGGCTTGTTTCCATCTCGATGACGCCTAATGTTCCTATAATAGGTTCTTGAGTATTCCTCGCATGCTAGCGAAAAACTTAGAGTTTAGAAAAAGAATAATTAAGTGTGCCATTCACACCGTTTCACTTTGGCCCTGCTTTAGGTTTTGGATTACCTCTGAGAAAATACCTGCATGTGCCCACGTTTTTAGTGGCTAACGTCATAGTCGATGTTGAATCCTTGCTTGTGCTTGTCCTAGGGTTAAATTATCCTTTACACGGATACGTGCATACGTTCATCTTCGCCTCTTTAACAGGTTTAGCACTTGGTTATGTGATGTTCTCATTTGATAGATTTCTATGCCCCGTTTACAAGGCTTTAAATTTAGTAATGGAGGGTAATCAGAGTTTTAAAAAATTCATGGTTACAGCGGTTTCAGGCACAATGTTTCATGTTCTGCTAGATGCTCCGTTGTATAGTGATATTAAACCCCTTTATCCAATTATTCAAAACCCATTTTATAATCCTAATCTATCGTTAGGAGTTTATACTTTCTGCGTATTTATGGGAATCATAGGATTATTCTACTATGTAGTTTTATTTATCTACCCATTTTTAAAAAAATAGTTATCACATGCGTGATGATCCTTTGAGCGCGCGTTTCTGGAGTTGGATTATTAATGACTAGAAATCTGGTAGCCTAGGCGTATTCCCTTCCCTGTGACGTCTCACGTTTCTGTAATAGATCCTCGCATATTGTCGAGGATCCTCACTGTAACTTATCGGTATGTCAGTTTGGTGGTGTAGCCTAGAGCCTAAGATAATGTGAATTACCTTACCCTTTTCATCATAGAAAACCCTGTTTAGTCTACCCACTTCATCGGTTTCCAGCTTGCTCCGTTTGAAGCTACAGCCTGGAGGTAGCTTAGGCATGGAGGTTCACCACGTTAAGCCTTCTCCTTCTTTATTTTCGCCAAGGCCCCGAGTCCATTCTGGAACGCGCGTATTATTGAGTTGTTAGGGCTCTAGTGGGACGTCGATCGACTCCTTGACTGGGTCGAAGACCATAATCGTCAACGTTTTAGATATCCCTGGGACGGTCCTCAACTTATCGATGACGAATCGACCGATAGCGTTGACGTCTTTATCCTTGACCTTGATGAGGAAGTCCCAATCACCGGTGATTATGTGAACTTCTTGGACCTCGGGAAACCTCGCAACTCTCTTAGCGACCTCTCTCTGATCGAGGTCCTTCTCTTCACCCGGCGGTCTGTAGGTGAAGCTGACGAATATGAAAGCCGTTGTAGGTCTGCCCAGCTTCCCAGCATCTAGGACCGGTTTGTAACCCTTGATGATGCCTATGTCCTCTAACCTCTTGATCCTGCTATACACTGTGGTGATCGGAGAGTCTATCCTGGTACTAATGTCCCTAGCAGACGCTTTAGCATCTTCAACGAGTATTCGGAGGATCTCGCGATCCTTATCGTCAACGTTAATAATCGACATTATAATAAATACGATTAATTTAACATATTTAAGTTTTATTTCGTAAAGATTACACAATTTAATGGAATAATTTTATATTAAACCCCTCGTAGTCGTATTCTTATTCACTGTGAGTAATTTGATAGATAAGGAAGAACTGCAGAGCCACTTGCAAACGAGGTACAGGGACATAATGAAACCTGAGTTTAAGGCAGTCATAAGGATCCAGGATGAGATACTATCCGCACTGCGGGAACACCTTCGGAGCATTGGTTTCATCGAGATTCTAGCTCCAATAATCGGACCAGTCACCGACCCGGGTATACGTGGTGCGAGCCAGGTCTCCTTTGACTACTATGGGACTCAGTTCAAAATTATGAGCAGCATGATCCTCTACAAACAGATGGCGGTGAATAGCTTCGATAGGGTATTTGCCCTCAGTCCGAACATTAGGCTCGAGTCTGACGTAACTAGAGAAACCGGTCGACACCTCTCAGAATTCAGACAGCTCGACCTCGAGATAGCTAAGGCAAGCTACTTCGACGTCATGGGGATAGGAGAGAAAATGGTCACTAAGGTCGTGGAGAGGGTGAAGGTGAACTGCATTGATAACCTTGAGGAACTCGGCAGAGATCTAAATGTCCCTAAGCTACCATTCAAGAAGCTGACACACAGTGATGCTGTTAAATTACTAATGAAGAAGGGTTTTTTGCTCAACCAAGGTGAGGAGATTCCTTTGAACGCAGAGTCGGCTCTTAGTGAGAGCTTTGGAGACTTCTTCTGGCTCATTGACTACCCTAGTTCGGCTAGGGGCTTCTACGATAGGGAGGATGAGGATCGCCCGGGTATCCTCAGGGACTTCGACCTCTTCTACCCTGAGGGCTATGGGGAAGCGGTTAGCGGAGGCGAACGTGAGTATAAGTACGAAAAGGTCGCAGGAAGGATGCTATCAACTGGAGAAGCCCCGGAGGCTTATGGGTGGTATCTACAGATGCTTAAGGAGGGGACGACACCATCTGCTGGCTTCGGTATAGGCGTTGAACGGCTCACTCGTTATATCTGTGGCAGGGAGTTCATCTGGGAGGCTGTGTTGTTCCCCAAGGTTCCCGGCATCGTCTCGCTTTAGAAGTGTGCGCGCGTCTATTAACTTTCAATGTGAGCCAGTTTTCATATTCAAAAGTGGACATTTGTTGGTCCACTGGTCTAGGTTCGACATGGTTTGAGCCCTTCTCCGGTGTTTACACTTCCACATGATCTCCTTGGGGCAATTATAACAGGCGTAAATATCATGCGACAGCTCCGTTTTACCAAGCATTGTGAAACTCAATGACCGGGAGATTAAAACAGGTGCGGATTTAATGAGAGCTAAGGCGAGTGACTAGCGTTCACCGCGTTAAGCCTTCACCTTTTCAGCTATCTTCTTTATTCGAGTTTTATTTGCTGATTTAGACCAGTCAAATTCCTCTTCCCAATCAGTTTTAATTAATTCAATATATCTATCTAAACCAATTTTGTTAATCAATTCGTCTATACTTGAATAATTAATATTTGATACTGGAATCGATTTACTACATAAATAATCTCTACAGGTTGTAAGATAATTTTTATAATCGTTTAAACGACAATAAAAATAAGGTTTATTCCTAACTTTTCTCAAAGCACGGCATGATGCATCCATGTTCGTAGAGACTCCACCACCCGCCTCTGTGTATTGATCAACTAAGTTTAACAGATCATATCGTTGATCTTCTTCTATTTTCGATGCTAAATTGCCTACTACATCAGGAGTCTCATAATTTTTACAGTATAGGCCACACCATAAACAATCAAGGTTAAGAAAAAGAAGATGCCTCGGAAAATCTACAATTCCTTCCTTAATTTCGCGCGCGCGAAAACCGCCGCTGATGGCCTTGGCCTCTATTCGAGCCGATTCATGACACTGTACGGAGGTCACGCCGTCGCAGGGGGGGTCGCTAGTGCAGTGACTCCATCGAAGATCAACAATGCAGTTGCCACAGTCGCCGCAGGAAAGGAGATCGAGTCAATTGTTATGAGAAAGCACCTTATCGTGGCACTACTCCTCACGCTTGTGACGTGTCTACTAACGGGTCTATTCATCACCCTTGGGTTCTAATGGCTTATAGTCCTTCTTCTCTAAGGTGAGGTTCCCGTAGACGCTGCCTATGAACCTGGCAAAGAGGAGTTTCCGCCTCACAGCGTTGTAGGTAGACTCAGCCATGCCATGCTCCTGGAGTCTAGACTTTAAGTTGGCCTCGGAGACGTGGCCGAAGCCACACCCATTAAGGGTGTCGAGAAAGAGGAGATCGTCCTCAGTCAGCTCCGGCTTCTTATTACCCACAACATCACGCCTAAGCCCTCTCGAGCCTAATATCTCACCAACATAAGAGGGAGTTAAATCCTTCCCCATCGGCGCTAGTTTGAATTAGTAATTCAGTCACTATCATGTTGATGGTCATACAGGTCAGAAAGCTGAGCGAGGTTGTAGCAGATCCCACTTCAGGTGGCATATTCACAGGTGAGGTTACGATAATAAGGGTTTACGGCAGGGAGACAGGGGCTAAAAGCCTCAACGTGAGCCTAGTTGCATTCCCTGCCGGTGTAAGAAACACGTGGCACATACACGAGCACGAACAGTGCCTATGGATACTCAGCGGCAAGGGGAAGGTCGCGAGCAAAGAAAAGGTGTATGAAGCTGAGCCGGGGATGGTCTTCTTCATCCCAGCAGGTGAGAGCCACTGGCACGGATCCGTTGGCGAAAACTTTAGCCATATAAGCATAATCGGTGGCACAGCCCCGACCAAACCGGATTAACCAACCCATTTAAATCACAGCCCTCATCCATCAGTTGATTAAATGAGCCCAGAGACGCGGCTGAGGGTTGGCGGAATCACCGATATGTCCACCGTGGACTGGTACGGGAACGTCAGCCTCATCATCTTCTGCGCTGGTTGCAACTATAGGTGCCCATACTGCCAGAACTCTGGTCTCATCCCACTCGACTCGGGTAGGGAGATAGAACTCAGCTTCCTAAAGGAACGCTTTGAAGCGAATAAGGTCATAAACGACGCTGTTGTCTTCACAGGCGGTGAACCAACACTCCAACCCGAAGCCATCATCGAGGCAGCGAAGCTAGCGAAGCGCCATGACCTAAAGGTTATGCTCGATACCAATGGCAGCGTGAAGGAGAACGTCGACATAGTTCTCCGCAGTGGCTGCATTGACAGGGTAGCGCTCGATGTAAAGGCCCCTATAAACCCAATTGACTACGGGAGGGTAACTGGGCGCCCCGACCTCGGGGAGGCCTCTGTAGAAGCCGTAGAGAACTGCCTTAACCTTAGCAAAGAGCTCGGTATTGAAATGGAGGTACGCACAACCATCGCCCCCGGACTATCCGACACCCCCGAGTTCATAAGTAAAATAGCTGCGAGTATCAAAGGTCGCTGCGACGTCTACTACCTTCAACAGTTCGATAACCTCGGTGAGGTCCTAAGCCAAACCCTTAAACAGGAGAAGCCTCCGACTAGGGAGGCAATGATGAGCCTCTCCAGAGAAGCCCTGAGGACGGGACTCAGAAACGTTTTCATTAAAACGAGAAGTAATGGGCTCGAGAGGATGGGCTAAGAAGTTGGCCCGGAGACGACTCATCCTTCTGACGGGGATGGCCGGCTCTGGGAAGACGACACTTTCTGGAATTATACGCGAGTCAGGCCTTCGAGTCATAACCATGGGAGATGTCATTCGAGAACTCGCTAACCAGCAAGGGCTCGAGCCTACACCTGAGAACATCGGGCGCCTCGCTGCTGAAATAAGAAAGGACGGAGCAGACGCAGTAGCCCGTCGCTGCATCGAAATGCTCAAGAATGGACCAGACGGTCTCGTCGTCGTCGATGGGATTCGTAGCCTTACGGAGGTAGACGCATTCAAGGACGAGTTCTATGTCGTTCTGATTGCTCTTTGGGCGAGCCCCCTCAGCAGGTTTAAGAGACTTACACGTCGGGGCCGTAGCGACGACCCTAAAACTTGGGAGGAGTTCAAGGAGAGGGAGCGTCTCGAGCTTGGCTTCGGCATTGGCGAAGCAATCGCGTCCAGCGACTACTTGATAAAAAACGACGATGGCATAAGCAGCTTAAAACCCGCCTTCGACGAGATCCTGGAGAAGATGCGGAATGGCTGAAGTCCAGCTGACTGTCAGGGCACACCTCAACCCAACGGAGAGTCAAGAGAAGCTGGAGAAAGCCATTAAAAATCTCTTTGGCGAAATAGAGCTCAACCGAACCAAAATACACGGAGTGGCATACCTCGAGGTGAAAGCGTCCGGCATCGACTCACTCAGGCAGCTAAAGCAGCGCATCGCGAGCGACAGGATCAGGGACGCCACGAGGGCAATGCTCAGCCGTTGGGCGGCAAAGAATGAAAAGGTCACATTCCACCTCAATAGACAGGCAGCCTACGCTAACCACGTCAGCATCTACCACGCGAGTAAATCACCACTTGGACCCATCGAGGTCGAAATCGACGGACCATCGGATTATATCGTGCAGTTTCTAACGGGGAAGGGGATTAATTCACCCAATTGACTATACCTGACACATTTTATTTCTCTTATAAGTAGTTAAGAATTCTCTAATTTGTACGCGAGTGCTAGCCAAGGGCTTAGACCTTCTCGACCTTAACGGCGCATACCTTTAGCTCAGGGATCTTTGAAATTGGGTCTAACACTGGGTTTGTGAGTATATTTGCCGCGGCCTCTACAAAGTGGAAAGGTATAAACACTGAACCGATAGCTGAACGATCTGTAACCTTAGCTGTAGAAATGATCGTGCCACGTCTTGATGAGACCTTAACATCGTCTCCATCTACTATTCGTAATCTTCTAGCATCTGCTGGATTAATTTCTACTAGGCATTTGGGTACTAGAATATTCAACACCTTTGAACGCCTTGTCATAGTTCCAGTGTGGAAATGTTGTAGCACCCTACCTGTGGTAAGTATCATTGGGTACTCAGCGTCAGGCTCCTCCACTGGTGGTTTATATTCGATTGCGTGGAAACGTCCTAGTCCTCTGCTGAATTTGTCTTTATGTAAGTATGGGGTTCCAAGATGGTCTTTTGTGGGACAAGGCCATTGGAGGCCTTTGCCTTTAAGTCTATTATAACTTATTCCTCCGTATATAGTCGTTATTTTAGCTATTTCGTCCATGATCTCTGCAGCAGAGCTATACAACATTTTATAGCCCATTCTACAAGCTATGTCACAAATAATCTCCCAGTCTAGCCTACTCATACCTGGGGCTTCTACAGCCTTTCTGACCCTCTGTACTCTTCTAGCAGTGTTAGTAAATGTACCATCTTTTTCCGCGAAACAACATGCGGGAAGCACGACATCCGCCAGACGAGCTGTCTCAGTTAGGAAGATATCCTGCACTACCAAGAAGTCTAGTTTCTCAAGGCTCTCCTTGACATTGTTTAAGTCAGGGTTACTGACCATGGGATTATCACCCATAATATACATAGCCTTTAGTTTACCTTCTTTAGCAGCATTCATCATCTCGACCGCTGTCAAGCCCACTTTATCATTCAGCTTGACCATCCAAGCTTCCTCGAACTTTTTCTTTACCTCGGGGTTATTGACAGCTTGGTAACCTGGGTAGGTATTGGGCAAGGTACCCACGTCGCAGATTCCCTGTACGTTGTTCTGGCCCCTAAGGGGATTGACACCTGTGCTAGGTTTACCAACGTTCCCTGTAAGCATAGCCAGATTAGCGATACTGAGGACATTATCTGTTCCTGTACTGTGCTGGGTTATGCCCATACAGAAGATGATCGATGCTTTACTAGCTTCGGCGAACATTATTGCAGCTTCCCTGAGTTTCTCCTTAGCAATGCCTGTTATCTTCTCAACTCTTTCAGGGGTGTATTTTTCAACTGTTTTTTTAAATTCGTCGAAGTGCTCACACCTGACCCTTATAAACTCCTCGTCATGTAGACCCTCTTGGAGGATGATATTCATTAATCCATTTAACATAGCGACATCTGTGCCTCCTCTCTGCCTCAACCATATGTCAGAGTGTCTAACTAGGTCGATTTTCCTAGGGTCAGCTATGATGAGTTTAGCCCCTCTGTCCACCACAGCCTTTTTTATGTAATTGGCTATTACTGGGTGATTCTCGGTAGTGTTACTTCCTGTAACTAGGAAGCAATCTGTATCTAGCATCTCCATAATACTGTTAGTCATTGCGCCTGAACCGAAGGCTTTAGAAAGCCCCTCAACGGTAGGGGCGTGGCATAGCCTGCAGCATGCGTCCACATTATTGGTCTCCAAGGCGACCCTTATGAATTTCTGGAAGATGTAGTTTTCCTCATTAGTGCACTTAGCTGAGCCTAGGCCCGCGATGGCATCGCCGCCATATAGTGTCTTTATCTCTCTGAGCTTGGAGGCAATCAGATCTATCGCCTCTCCCCAACTTACTGGATGTAACTCACCGTTGATCTTAATTAGAGGCGTCGTGAGTCTGTCAGGGCTACCAACCCACTCGTACCCGAACCTGCCCTTGACGCATAGACTTCCCTCGTTCTCAACTCCATTGTCGGTTCCCCTAATCCTGACTATCTGGTTATTCTTAACGTAGAGATCAAGGGTGCACCCGACGCCGCAGAAGGGACAAGTGGTCTTAACCACACTCAGGTCCTTCCAGCGGCCTTTGAATCTGCTAGGCTTATCTATGAGAGCGCCCGTAGGGCAAACCTGCACGCACTCGCCACAACTGACACAACCCGAGTCCACTATGAGCTCCCCCAGGCCGGCGACCACCATTGTGTCATATCCCCTACGTTCATAGCTTAGGATGTCGTGATTTGTGATGTTATTACATGCAGAGACGCATCTACCGCAGAGGATGCAAAGGTTTGGGTCCTTTAAGAGGGCCGGGCTTGAGTCGTCTATGGGCCTGTCCACATCGTGGGGTAGGAAGGGCAGCCTATTCATATCTATGCCCATCTCGTACGCTATGTCCTGAAGGGCGCAGTTGCCGTCCTGTTCACATGTGAGGCAGTTTGACCTGTGATGGCTAAGGAGCAACTCTACGTTAGTTCTGCGGGCACTTAGAACTCGCTCGTTGTTGGTCTCCACCACCATTCCCTTACCGATAGGTGTAGTGCACGCAGCCTCCAACCTGTCGGGTTTTCCTACATCCACGACGCAAATCCTGCATGCCCCATTAGCGGGCAGCTTGGAGTGGTGACATAGAGTGGGTATATGTATGCCGTTGGCTTTCGAAACCTCAAGTATAGTTTGATCGGACTTTCCTGTGACTTTCTTGCCGTCAATTGTGATCTCTATAGACAATCACCACACCTCCCTTACGGCATCGAAGGGGCAGACCTCCATACATTGGCCGCACTTAATGCACGCCGAATTATTGATGAAAGCAATTTTTGGGCGATCTTCTCTCATAGTTATTGCTTTAGCGGGGCATTGCTTGGCGCAGAGGCCACAGTCCTTACATATTTCTACCTCGATGACGTAACCCTTAAGGAGGCTTTTGCACACCCCTGCAAGGCATCTTTTCTCATCGATGTGAGCAATGTACTCATCCCTGAAGTATCTCAACGTTGTTAACACTGGGTTCGGGGCGGTCCTGCCAAGAGCGCAGAGGCTGCTGTCAAGTACGGTAGTAGCTGTTCTCTGGAGCAAGTTCAATTGCTCCACCTTACCTCTACCCTCAGTAATGTCAGTGAGTATTTCGTGCATTCGCTTGAGGCCGATTCGACATGGCACGCACTGGCCGCAGGACTCGGCTGTGGTAAAGCCTAGAAAGTATTTAGCCACATCAACGGTGCAGGTGGTTTCATCCATCACGACGATCCCACCCGATCCCATGATGCTCCCTGCCGCTTGGAGTGACTCGTAATCTAAAGGGAGATCAAGATGCTGCTCCGAGAGGCACCCACCTGAGGGGCCACCCGTCTGGATTGCTTTGAATCTTCGTCCCCCCCGGGGACCCCCACCGATCTCGAATATAAGTGTCCTTAACGTGGTTCCTAGAGGAACTTCGACGGCGCCGCTCCTCTCTATCGAGCCCGTGAGGCAGAATACCTTAGTTCCCTTGCTCTTCTCGCTGCCCACCTTGGCGAACTCCTTAGGCCCTTTAGCGATGATGGTAGGTACGTGGGCCAGAGTCTCAACATTATTGATGCTGGTAGGCTTACCCCATAAGCCCTTGGTAGATGGGAAAGGAGGTCGAGGGCGGGGTATGGCCCTGTTTCCTTCTATGGCTGCCATAAGAGCGGTCTCCTCGCCACAGACGAAAGCTCCTGCGCTAAGCATGATATGAATATCCATATTGAAGCCACTGCTGAAGAGGTTTTTACCTAAGATTCGTCTCTTCTTGGTTTCCTCCACGGCCTTCTTGAACCGCTCAGCCATGAGAGGCTTCTCTGCCCTAACGAATATGTATCCCTCGTCCGCACCGATGGCGTAAGCAGCGATGATGATACCCTCAAGTATCTTATGTGGATCACCCTCAGCGTTTAGCCTGTTCATGAAGGCCCCAGGGTCACCCTCGTCAGCGTTGCAGATGACATACTTCTTGTCGCCAGGCACAGGCCTAGTGAACTTCCATTTGAGGCCAGTTGGGAACCCTGCGCCTCCTCTACCCCTGAGTCCCGAGGCGGTGACCTCCTCTATCACCTGCTCGGGAGTCATCTCTGTGAGGGCTCGTTTAATAGCCTTGTAGCCACCTGTGAGTAGATACTCTTCGATGGACTTGGGGTCTATTATGCCGCAGTTCTCGATGGCATCACGGAACTGATGCTTAAAGAAGTCCATTTCATCCAAGACAGGGATACGCTCTTCGTTCCGGAAATATCCGCTACGTGCTCGGATGGCGAAGGCGCCCGAGGCGTCTCTGTTCAGGACCTTATTCAACAGCTTGCTGGCCTGATCTGGAAGGACGTTACTGAACAATACTTCGGAGTGATTCATTGACACGAACCCAACAAGGGGTTCAGCGTAGCAGGCGCCTATGCAGCCAACCTCAACGATCTTCGCCTTTAATTTTTGTTCTTTTACAACTTTTTTAAAAGCATTATATACTGGATTGGCTCCGGCTGCTTGACCACAGGTACTCATGCCTACGTTGATCCTGAGCCCATCCTTACCGTAGAGAAGCTCGTCAATATTTGTTATCTTGACAATTGGTTTTTCTATAACTTTTATTGATATTCCTCCTTTAAGTTGTCGAGAATGATCTTGAGTTTTTTTTGGTCGATCCTTCCATAGACTTCATCGTCGATCTTGACGATTGGGGCAAGGCTGCATGCGCCTATACACCTAACCTGATTAATCGTGAATAATCCGTCTTGAGATGTGTCGTTGGGTTGGATGATCTCGAGCTCTTTTAAAAGGGTATTGTAAATATCTGTAGCTCCCGCCACGTGGCATGCTGTACCTCTGCATATTCGGATTGTATGTCTACCACCTGGTCTTAGTCTAAATTGGTGATAGAAAGTGGCAACCCCATAAACGTGACTGGGCGAGACGCCTATATTCTGCGAGACTCTCTTAAGAGCGGTCTCAGGTATGTATCCAATTTTACTTTGTATTTCCTGTAGGATGGGTATTAGTGAGTTTGAAGCGTCTAACTCGTGTTTTTGACATATCTTGTTTACAAGTATAATCAATTCGTGTTCATTCAAGCAGAATTCACCATAATGAAACGGATTATCGTGTGCGTATGACTATTCCACATATTAAAATAGAAAGTGTAACTAGTATAAATCGCGTGTGCGCACGCATATTCATAAGTATTAGAACATAATCGGAGAAACCATTTTAGTTGGAGGAATCTCCTGATATGTGTATCTAAGGAAACAAACGAAAAGTAACACTTTATAGGATAACAGTAAAAAGAGTTATTACTTAATTTCGAAGAGCTCAACCCTTTTTTCATAGCCTGGCGCGGTCACTGTTGTGCTATTGGTGATCGCCTGCTGCATACAGTTATCGATGCAGAGGAAACAGAAGAGGCACTTGAAGGGCTGATATTCGATTTTTTTTTCCTCTGGGTATACCTTTATTGCCATGCTCGGACAGACGCGCTCACAGTCCTGACACTGGTCGCACCTGTTCATGTCCCATGTGAGCGCCCCACGCGTCTTGGGTAAGGGCTCCGGCTTCTCGAATGGGTAGTTCACCGTCGCCGGCCGGCTGAAAAGGTTCTTCAGGATCTCTTTGAGCATCTCGGGCATTCTAGCTCGCCTCCTTCTTCACTTGAATGAAGCGCTCTGTGCAGCTAATGCATGGGTCGATGCTGTGGATGATTGTGGGTATATCTGGTATTTCGTTCCCGATGAGCATCGATACGAGTGGTGGGATGTTGGCTGCGGTGGGTGTTCTGATCTTGCAGCGGTTCAACTTGTTCGTACCGTTTCCCTCGACGTAATAGAAGAGCTCGCCTCGGGGTTGCTCAGACCGGGCTATGGCGGTTCCATCCGGGAACTTTGTGTTCTTATTGAGTACGGGCCCGTTGGGCATCTCCTTCATCGCCTTGTCTATTAGGTCGAGACTCTGGAACACCTCGTCGTAGCGAACGAGCATCCTCGAGTAGGCGTCCTCTCCTTCGTGTACGATTGGCTCAAAGTCGAGCGCACTGTAGGCTTCATAACCAGTCATCCTCGCATCCTGCTTTATGCCACTTCCCCTGATGGTCGGCCCAACCGCGCCTAGGAAGGATGCCTTGCCCTTAGGTAATATCCCCTTTCCCTCGCACTTTACCTTCAGGGCGGAGTCCCTGTAGAAAACAGGCCGAAGGATCTCCATTTTCTCCCTCACAACGCCAAGGTCCTCGATGTATGTATTCGCAAGGCTCTCGTCGATATCCTTTCTGCAGCCACCAATGGCATTAGTCTCGAGGTGGATGCGATGGCCGTTTGTCTTCTCGTTTAGGGTAAGTATGACTTCTCTATCGCGCCATATCTGCATGAAGAGGCTCTCGAATCCGATCGCATCCGCGAAGAGTCCGAGCCATAGCAGGTGGCTCTGGAGTCTTCCGAGTTCGCTCCAAATCACACGTAGATACTTTGCACGGACCGGTACTTCCGTGTCGGTCATCTTCTCTATCGCCTCGCTGTAAGTCATGCCGTGGATGTAGTTACAAATGCCACAGACACGCTCGCAGAGGTAGATGTTTCTCTTGTAATCGTTGAGCTCGCAACCACGTTCGATACCGCGGTGGACGTAGCCTAGGTTTGGCACAACATCTATTATCTTGTCCTCATCGACGATGAAGCGTAGGTGCACAGGCTCAGGTAATACTGGATGCTGTGGTCCGAAGGGTATAACAGTGTACTTTTTCTGAGACATCTCTAAATCACTCATTCCAGTCACACTTCCAACAACGCTTTGCCTCGCGAAGCGCTTCGTCCTCGTCGAAGCCTAGCTCGACCTCTCCGAATCCTTTAACACGTTCCTCGGGGTTTAGTTCGCGGCAGACAACCATCTCCTGGAACCTTATCTCATCTATATTTATTGGGCGTCCGACGAACTCATCAGTCTCGAGGTCTGGTTCTGGTAGACCCTTGCCTCCGAGACTCACGTCGATGCTGTGGGCGGCCTTTCTACCATCTCTCAGCGCCTCTATTACAGAGCTGGGGCCGTAGACTCCGTCTCCACCTGCATAGACACTGGGGAGGGACGCCTGCATCGTTTCCTCGTTGATGACGATCCTACCCTGCCTATTGACATCCACACCGAAGTCTGCGGGAACGACCACCGCCTGGCCGATGGCTTTTATTATCGTGTCTACATCGATGGTATACTCGCTCCCCTTTATCGGGACGGGTCTGCGCCTGCCTGAATCATCCGGTGCGCCGAGCTCCATCTGCTGTAGTGTGAGTTTAAGCGGTTTACCTGGCGTGATCTTGACGGGAGCGGTGAGGTACTCGAAGCTGACACCTTCCTTGAGTGCTCCTTGGATCTCGAGGTGCGAGGCGGGCATCTCCTTCTCGGTGCGCCTGTAATACATGACAACATTGCCTGCGCCGAGGCGCTTGGCGACGCGTGCGGCGTCTATTGAACTGTTGCCACCACCTATAATTGCGACCCTATCTCCTACTGTTGGCGATTTATCATGCACGTTGACGAGTCTGAGGAGTTCGCGAAAGTCTATAATCCCCTCGTTCTCCTCGCCCTCAACACCGAGTTTATAACTATCTAACGCGCCAATGGCAACGAAAACGGCGTCATGGTTCTTCTTCAGGACCTGGAGGCTCTTCACCTCATTATTTGCCTTAAGAATGACACCAGCCTCCTCAAAGCGTGCCTGGATCTCCTCCTCGAGTAGTCGCTTTGGGAGCCTGTACTTTGGTATACCCCATAACATGGCACCTCCACAGCGGTCGGTCTTCTCGTAGACAGTGACCTCGTGGCCGAGCATGCCAAGGAAGTAAGCACAGCCAACGCCCGCAGGGCCTCCACCAACGACGGCGATCCTCTTTCCAGTGGGCTTTGCACGATTCACCTTGCGGCGAAGGCTTGGCATTGAGTCTGCACTAAATCTCTTTAAGAGCCTGATTTGTATTGGCTCATCGTTCTTCTCCTGCCTGCAACCCTCCTGACATGGGGCGAAGCAGACGCGACCCAAGATTGCGGGGAGTGGGGCACGCTCGCAGACAGTACTGTACCCCGCCTGTGGGTTGCCCTCAGCTATCTGTCGGATATACTTGGGAGCGTTAACTGAACCCGGGCACTGCTCACGGCAGCGACCATAAAACCTTTTGATGAACGGCACCGACCCGACGACTGGCTTCACAAGCGTCGTGTCGTCGGCACCCTCAATCGTGAGGAGCTTACCGCCGAAGTCGACGCTGATGCCCGAGACCTGGATCTTAAAGAGGTCCTGAAGCTCATTTTCGAAGAGGAACGCGGATGGATAGAGGCTTGAGATGCTAGGCATAGGCTCCATCCTCGGGGTCTTGACCCTGAGGTTGACAACATCTAGGTCCCTGGCGAAGTTGTAGACGAACTCTATCTCCTTATCGTGGTCGAGGGCTGTGATGGTCATGAGGCGTGCGCTCTGAGCCTTCAGATCGCTTAGCTTGTTGAACATCTCCGACTTCTCAGCGACGATATCCTCGGTCTTCGTCTTTAACTCGAACTGCTGAGTCGTCATCTTAACCTACCTTCTCTCCTTCGCTCACCTTCTGAAGCTTCTGTAACGCGAGTACGACCCCGTCTACGATCGATTCGGGGCGTGCGGCGCAACCGGGGACGTAGACGTCCACTGGGATGACCTTGTCGACGCCCCCAAGAGTGTTGGGGCAGTTGTGGAATATCGCGCCACTACAGGCGCACTCGCCAACAGCGATTACAGCCTTTGGCTGAGGCATCTGATCGTAGAGGTTTTTCAGGACGCGCTGATTACGCTTGTTGGCGGGGCCTGTCACAACCAGGACATCTGCTTGCTTCGGATCGCCTATATTCACTATGCCAAAGCGCTCCAAGTCAAACTTTGGCGTCAATGCGGCTAGTATTTCGATATCACAACCGTTGCAGCTGCCACAGTCGAAGTGCATGACCCACGGCGACTTGAGCCGAGCCTTTGTCATTATCTTCATGATAGTATCACCACCCGGGCGATCAAACCGACTATATTCGCAATTATTAGGAGAAAACCAACTATCCACGTGGTCTTGATCATGGTCTTCCAGTCAAGCCTCGGATAGCTATTGTCGATCACAAGTACCACAAAAAAGAGTGCGAATGCAAGAACTGCTCCTATTATCAAGTTCTGCGACCAGAAGAGGCTAGCAAAGCCTAACAACAATGCGATCTTCGTCCAGTGACCAAGCTCGACGAGCGCGAGGGTGTAGCCGCTAAACTCGGTATAGATGCCCCTGACGAGCTCTTGGTGGGCATGGCCCGACCCGGAGACGTCGAATGGAGACTTCTTCATGTCAATTATCAGGACGGGGATAAGTGCGAGGAATGTTAAGGGGAGAATTGTCAACAGTGGCTGACTGATCTCGAATATCGAGCCCACCATGAAGCTTCCCGTAACGAAGAACATGCTTATGGCGGCAAGGAGCATAACGGGCTCGTAGCTCATCATAGCAATGAGCTCTCGGCGGGCGCCAATGTTACTGTAAGGGGACTTCGAGTTGAAGGCGGCAAAAATAAGACATAGATCGGCAATAGTCATGGTGAAGATCATAAGTAACATGTCCTGTCCGAACGCCAGGAGCGTGAAGGCAGCAATACAGAAACCAAAGTAGCCGAATGCGAGTATTGGCTGGAGTTGACTTGCTATGAACGGCTCCTTGCCCCAGAGTTTTATCGCGTCGTAGAAGGGCTGTACTATCGGCGGCCCCATCCTACTCTGCATCCTTGCCGTCAGCTTCCGGTCTATACCCATCAATATTCCGCCAATTATAGGCGCGAGTATAACGAGAGCGACCGGGATATACGTATAGGGATTTGCGAAGTCAACCATTTCAAAGCACCACCGTTAGGAACATTATCATGACTACAAGAGCTCCGGTAACAATACCGTAGTTCAACACCCTGCTGACGCTGAACTCGTTATCCATAAAGAAACCGGAGATTTGCATTGGCACCTGTGTGTCCGCTGTGGTCATAAAAGCGTCTGGATTGTCGACGATGTTTTCTCCGCTGACATAGGGAGTTTTAACTATTCCACCCTTTCTATGAGCGATCAATATACCAACTAGGAATATTGCGATTATACCTACCCAGAAAGGATATGACAGGAATGAGCCATATAGTGTTTCGATTGTGAATAGATTTGCGCTTATGTATGAAATGTATCCCATGGGCAATGTGGGCAACACGACTGCGCCAATCACACCTGAGGCTGCAACACCCATGACTACGCTGAGTGAGAGCAGTGAGAGTAGGGATATTGAGTAAGGCAGAGGTAATTCTTCGTTTCCGAGCTTTTTCCCTGACTGCGGGAGCACGAGCATGTGCCCCAACCATTTTGCATAGTAAAGTGTAGTGGTGGCGCTACCAATGATGACAAACATCAGCATTATGAGTGATCCCATAGTCGGCGCGGCGCTTATCGCGTCGATTGCAGCCCACTTCCCAAGTAGCATACCGAAGGGAGGGAGGAACATGCTCAGCATCCCAACGATCATGATTATAGTCGTCCTGGGGAGCTTTGCGAGGAGGCCCTCCCACTCCTCGATGAGGCGAGTGTGGACACGGTTCTCGACGACGCCAGCGCAGAGGAAGAGCAGGCCCTTCGACACCGAATGGAATACAAGCAAAGTCAAAGCAGCCGCGTAGCTCAAGGGCGTGTTGATGCCCGCGCATAATATTATTAGACCAAGGTTCCCTATCGTCGAATAGGCCAGAATCCCCTTGGAAACCCGCTCGTTGATAGCTAGGACTGCGGTGATCATGAAGGTAAACGCACCGACTAATGCGATTCCATAGCTAAGCGCAGTTCCACTGAAAGCCGGTGCGAATCTAAGTATGAGGAAGATGCCGGCGTTAACCATTGTACTGGAGTGAAGTAGGGCGGAGACCGGCGTGGGGGCAACCATAGCACCCTGAAGCCACTTGTTGAAAGGAAACTGGGCAGATTTTGTGAATGCCGCAAAGGCTAGAGTCGCGAAGAGTAGAAGCGAGATGGGTGCTACGCTACGCTTTGTCAGCTCCTCTAAGGAGATGGAACCAACGAAAAGGAAGCCGATATAGATTGCTGCAACGAAGCCGACACCACCGAGGAGATTCATCCAGAGAGCAGTAAGGGAGCTCTTTACAGCAATCTCAGTATTGTCGTGTCTAATCAGCTCGTAACTGCATAGGGTCGTGACCTCCCAAAAGAAATAGACCCAGTACAGGCTGTTACTGAAGACAAGACCATGCATCGCGCCCAAGAGTAGGAGCATAAAGAAGAAGAAGCGAGGTTGCTTGCTCTTCTCGATATGTAGGTGATGCTCATGCTCATCCATGTAACTCAGAGCATAGACAACGATGAGGGAGCCGACGATGCTGATTATAAGACTCATCATGATAGAGAGCTCGTTCACAACAATAATTGGGTCAACAGCCATTCCACCGAGACCAAACTCAAAGTACGCCACCGGAACAAGCTGGAGGGTTGCGAGACCAATGACCAACCAATTACTATACCTTAAACCCGCATAGAGGAAGTATACTAAAAGCGCCAAGTCAAAAATCAGAACGATATTCTCGAATACGGGGGCAGGTTCATACTCGAAGCCCTCACCTAGAAATAACAAAATGGAGGAGCTAATTAGAACAACGGCGGTCATCGCGACGATCAGTCTTCGCGCCACTCTACTGTTCAGGGCATAACATAAGATACCCGCCAAAGACGGAAAGCCTACGGTTAGTGCTATGAGAGTATCTCCGTTCATGATTTCTCACACAACGTTAGTACAGGTATGATAGAGGGTAGAAGTGTTTGAGATACAGTATAAAAGTAAGTATATACATCAACAGAACCTGTACATACCATCGCCTAGGCATTCTATAGAATGGATTTAAAGATATCGTCGAACAATAAAAAGAAGGATTAAACTTATTTAAGGCATATACCCAAAGTTTATGAATAAAATAAATCATATAATTTGTTTTATTAAATAATTTAGACGGTCTAATCTACAAATCCTATGATATTAAGATAATTTTCTATTTTTGTCGTATGGATATAGTATTTATAATTAAAAAATATATATACTAAATATGTATTGTGTAAAATATGGATAGCAATATATACGCGTTTGTTGGAGTTTATAAGAGGTACGAAAATTGGATAAGTACATAGAAAAAATCTACAACAGCCTTGTTGAGAAGGACCCCCTCCAGAAAGAGTTCCACCAGGCTGCTTATGAGGTTCTAGCAACTATTGAACCTGCGATCAAGAAGTTCTCCAAGTACCAAGAATTCGCCATTCTTGAACGCATGGTAGAGCCTGAGAGAATAATTCAGTTCCGTGTCCCCTGGAAGGACAAGGACGGGAAGATCCAGATCAACCGCGGCTACCGAATACAGTACAACTCCGCCATTGGTCCCTACAAGGGTGGATTCAGGTTCCACCCCACAGTCAATCTCGGCGTCATGAAGTTCCTCGGATTCGAACAAACATTCAAGAATAGCTTGACGACCCTCCCCATGGGTGGTGCCAAGGGCGGCTCCGACTTTGACCCCAAGGGTAAGACGGATGCTGAGGTAGAGAGTTTCTGCACGAGCTTCATGCTCGAGATTTACAAGCACATCGGCCAATTCACGGACGTCCCAGCCGGTGACATCGGGGTAGGGGGTCGAGAGATTGGCTACATGTATGGTGCATACCGCAAGATCACCAACCTCCACGGCACATGCGTGCTTACCGGCAAGGGCATACCCTTCGGTGGCAGCCTAATCAGGCCGGAGGCCACAGGTTACGGTGCGGTCTACTTCGCCGAGGAGATGCTAAAGACCAAGAAGGACTCCATCAAGGGTAAGAACGTCCTCATCAGTGGCTCGGGTAACGTAGCCCAGTACGCTGCCGAGAAGGTCATGCAGCTCGGAGGCAAAGTAATCACACTCAGCGACAGCGACGGCACCATCTACATGTCTAAGGGGCTCACAAAGGAGCAGTGGGACTACATGATGGAGCTGAAGAATGTCAAGAGGGGACGCATTAGCGAGATGGCTGAGAAGTTTAAGGGAATCGAGTACAAGAAGAGTGCCAAGCCATGGGAATTCAAGGGCCATGTGGCCGTCCCCGGCGCGACCCAGAACGAGCTCCTTGGCAAGGAAGCCGAGAAGCTGGTCTCAGACGGCATACTAGCGGTCAGCGAGGGTGCTAATATGCCCTGCGATCTAAAGGCCATCGAGGTCTTCCAGAAGGCGAAGGTCCTGTACGCCCCCGGTAAAGCGAGCAATGCAGGCGGCGTAGCTACGAGCGGTCTCGAGATGGTACAGAACAGCCAGCGCTACTTCTGGACTCGCGAGGAAGTCGACGAGAAGCTCCACGCGATTATGGTAGGCATCCACAAGAACGCTTATGAAACCGCGAAGCTCTTCGGCCAGCCCGGAAATTACGTTGTAGGCGCAAACATCGCAGGCTTTCTCAAGGTCGCCGATGCGATGATCGCCCAAGGCATCTACGCATAAATTCTTCTTTTTCCTTTTTTTCACAGCTCAACTGTCAATCATTCTTCATGCAACAGTTTTCCCATTCAGTCAACGCTATCAGTTTGTGTTAGTAATGTAAATTACTACATGTACAGGTTTTTATAGTATTGACCCTAAATACTGTGATCCCTTCATGTACTGTATAGTGCGTAAGGAGAGCCTTGCGCCTAATATCAAACTCTTTGAGGTCACTGCCCCAGCTGTGGCTGCAAAGTCCAAGCCTGGACAGTTCGTGATTCTACGCATCCACGAGAGAGGGGAGAGGTTCCCAATCACTATCTCTGACGCGGACCCTGAAAAGGGAACGGTCTCGTTAATCTTCGCCGAGGTTGGGAAGTCGTCTATCCAGCTCGGGAAGCTGAACGAGGGCGACTTCATATTAAATTTCTCAGGTCCCCTTGGGAACGCGACGAAGATTAAGAAATACGGGGACGTCCTCTGCGTCGGAGGGGGCGTGATGGCAGGCGCCCTACTTTACCAGATTAAGGCATTGAAGAAGGCAGGAAACAGGATAACAACCATTATCGGGGCGAGGAGCAAGGAGCACCTCATTCTGGTCGATGAGTTGTGTAAGTACAGCGACGAGCTTTATATCGCGACGGACGATGGCTCCGAAGGGAAGGAAGGGATAGCGTTCCTAGTGGATATCCTCAAGGTAAAGAAGTTTGCCCAAGTTATTACAATCGGCCCGACGAGCATGCAGATGGTAGTCTCAGAGATGACGAGGCCCTATGGTATACCTACGACAGTGAACCTCTTCCCCATAATGGTCGACGGCACAGGGATGTGTGGGTCCTGCCGCGTCACAATCGGGGAAGAGACGAAGTTCGCCTGCGTCCACGGACCAGACTTTGATGGCCACAAGGTGAATTTCGACGAGTTGATCAGCCGAATGAGGTTCTACAACCCCAACGAGAAGATCGCCATGGTCTTATTTGACGGAGTAGGATAGAGATGGCGCATAAGAAACCCCAGGCGGAGATGCCGAAGCAGACAGTTGAAAAAAGGATTCACAACTTCGATGAAGTTGCCCTTGGCTTCGATGAGAATCTCGCCCTCCAGGAAGCGGAGAGGTGCCTAAACTGCCCCAAACCTCAGTGTAAGAAGGGGTGTCCAGTTGAGGTGCCCATCCCAGAATTCATCCAACTCGTCAAGGAACACAAGTATGGAGATGCGGCTAAGATGATCAAGGAGAAGAACGCGTTGCCCGCTGTCTGTGGGAGGGTTTGTCCTCAGGAGGAGCAGTGCCAGAAGTTCTGCGTTCTCGGTGTCAGGGGTGACCCAGTGGGTATAGGTCGTCTGGAGAGGTATGCATCTGACTGGGAGCGACTTAATACGAAGCTAGAAGCCCCGAAGATTGAGCAGACTGGGGGGAATGTCGCTGTCGTTGGCTCCGGACCCGCGAGTCTTACCGTCGCTGCAGATCTGGCGAAGCTTGGGCATAGGGTGACCGTCTTAGAGTCCCTGCACACGTCGGGTGGTGTCCTGATGTATGGCATCCCTCAGTTCAGGCTCCCAAAGGAGATAGTACAAGCAGAAGTAGAGTACGTTAAGAGTCTGGGCGTCGAGTTCAGGCTCGACTCGACTGTTGGTCTCCTTGCCACAATCCAGGAGTTGATGAATGGCGGTTACGATGCGGTCTTCATAGGCACTGGTGCGGGGCTCCCAAATTTCCTTAGGGTCCCCGGTGAAAACTTGAAGGGTATCTACTCAGCTAACGAGTTCCTCATCCGCACGAATCTTATGAAGGCGTACAAGTTCCCTGAGTACGATACTCCGATCAGAGTGGGCAAAAAGGTAGGCGTTATCGGAGCGGGGAACGTCGCAATGGACTCTGCTAGGTGCGCACTACGCCTCGGGGCCGAGAGGGTCTACATAATATATCGCCGAAGCAGGGATGAGATGCCCGCGAGGGCGGAGGAGATTGAGAACGCTGAAGAGGAGGGGATCGAATTCATGCTCCTCACGAACCCCGTCCGATTTATCGGGAACAACCGCGGCTTTCTCGAGAAGGTTGAGTGCATTAAGCAGCGCCTCAGCGAACCCGACGAGTCTGGAAGGCGCCGCCCCGAACCCATTGAGGGAAGCAACTTTACAATAGACATCGACACAGCCGTCATCGCTATCGGCCAGTCACCAAACCCAATCATACAGCAGACGACACAGGGACTCGAGACTACCCGCCACGGCACAATAGTCGTCAACGAGGAGACTATGCAAACCACCCTACCCGGTGTCTACGCCGGAGGCGATGTAGTAAGCGGCGCCGCCACAGTCATCAGCGCGATGGGCGCGGGGAAGATGGCAGCGAAGGCTATACACGACTATATCATAGTTAAAAAAACTACTCCAACTTAATCCCATTATTTACCCTAATTCACCCTTTTTTAAGGGCTGATAACGTTAAATATTTAGTCTCTTTATTAGTATTGATCACAAATGGAAAAAGCTCTGATTCTGCTGAAGGTCGAGTGCCTCGGGGAAGACTGCATTGAGGAGGTTCTGAAAAGGGTCAAGCAGAGGTCGGAGGTTAAGGAGGCGGGAATGACTTTCGGTGAGTATGACGTCTACCTCATCGCTGAAGTCTCCAAGTCCCTCGAGATGACCAAGCTAGTGATGGAACTCAGGGCTTACCCATCAGTAAGCTCGACGACGACGCTCCTTATCGTGGGCTAGAACAACCATATTTTTCTTCGACTAATTAGTTCTTTCTGAGGATCAATTAGATTCTCTTTAGAAAAATCTCAGTAAGGCTCCTAGATTCTTGTCGCAGACATCACATTTCCGCGGTAAGTCAGAGTCATTTAAAAAATCAAGAGTGACGTTAATCTTTTTCTCTTCTACTCGAATTTCTACTGTGTTGGCGGGTATACTATCGGTTTCTCTTAGACTCCATATCAACACCCTACTCCCGTCGGGGTCTATTTTAACCTCGCATATTATTCCCATTCCTTTCCGTGGGAGGTAGAAGATATGTCTCTCCCGTACAGGCATGACGTTCGTCATATAGTCAACATAGTTTTCAGCTGGGACTGCCTCAAAGCCAGCCTCGAGCCTAGTATAGTAAATGGTCTCCACCATAACTATGCTAACAGATCGTTACGAATAAAAGTTTAGAATGTTAGAAACTGTGGCTTAGGAAGAAGGCTTTTTAGGTCTGCTGGACGACGTTACAGGTAATCGTGGATTTTATTCCCTCGGTCTCGCGGATCTTAATAACGGCTGCCCTCATCTCTTCGAGGGTATTTACCTTGACTGTGGCGAACAGATCATATGAACCGTAGAGAAGATGTGCTATCACAACGCCGGGTATCTTACGTATCTTCTCCAAGGTCTCGGACTTGAACGAAGGCGCCAGTACAACAAGGATGAGAGCCTGCTCCATAACAATCGTAATTAAAATAAGCTAATATGCGATTTAAATTTATCCAACTAACGCTAAATAGTATTTTTCTTAATATTCGTCCGATATTTCATTTTATATTATTGACATATTAATAAAAATAGAAGATAATTATCTATTATATCGTTTTAGTTTCACAGTGTAAATATTTATATTAATTACTGTATTTACTTTAATGATATATATGCAGAGAGCATTGCTCCTAGTGAAGTCTAAGTCACAGACTGACTCTGTTTTGTTTAATAAAATCAAGGTTTATCCCGGCGTTGTCGAGGCAAACATGATCTATGGGCCTTATGACATCTATACACTTTGTCAGAATTCATCAACTATGGGGATAAAGAAGTTAGTAATGGACATCAGGAACCTACCTGGCGTCGTCTCGACTATGACTTGCCTTATATCCGAATGATTTTAAGGATCTAGTCCAGAGGGATAGCCTCCAGTCTTGGCTTTGAAGATTCGTTCAGCTTCTTTACCCGTTCATTAAAGTCGTTGAACATGGTGATTAGCCAGGTTGGCATGCACGCGCTCGTGAAGATTGTTTCGAGGCGTTCACCCCCGATCCCAAGGACGTCAAGGGTCTTCTTCATGATATCGACGCGGTCGATGGCCTCGAGGTTCCCTGTTAGATAGTTACATTGCGTGGGGAGGCAGCCACTAATTATCACACCGTCGGCTCCATTCTTGAATGCAGTGAGTACGTGCAAGGCGTCGATGCGGCCACTACAGGGGACTCTGATGATACGTATATTGTCTGAATACTCCATCCCCATGTTACCCGCTGCGTCCGCAGCTGCGTAGCTGCACCACTGGCAGGCGAAGGCGATGATGACGGGTTCGTCCATCTTCTCCTCGCTCAGCCATTTGGGGGTCAACATCGCCTTGATCTTAGGGACTAGCTGATCGTCCTTATAGTGCCGTAACTGCATGGCTGACACTGGACAGACTGCACTGCATATCCCGCATCCCTCGCATGCGGTCTCAATCACCTTAGGCTCTCCGAAAGCACTCCATTCGATGGCGTTGAAGGGGCAGATACTTGCACAAGCGCCGCATCCAACGCACTTCTCCTTATCGACCCATGCCTTGGCGAGGTCTATCTCCATTTCCCCGCGCATGAGCATCGATGCGACGCGCCCCGTTGCGCCAAGGGCTTGTGTGACACTCTCCTGAATGTCCTTAGGCCCGTGGGCTGCCCCTGCAATGAAAATGCCTTCAACAGCAGTGTCAAGTGGCTCAAGCTTCGGGCCGCGTTCCGCGAAGAACCCATCAGGGGATACGATGACGCCCAACTTCAGGGCGAGGTCTAGGGTACCCTTCGATGATTCTAGGCCAGTGGAGAGCACGAGCAGGTCGACGTAAAGTGGAACCACCTCGCCGAACTCGTCCTGGACGTCTATATGGATGGAGCCGTCAGGCATCGTCGTGACATCCTCCACTTCACCTCGAAGGAAGCGGACGCCTAGGTTTTGCGCCTTGTAATAGTAGTCTTCGTAGTGCTTTCCGGTGAGGCGAATGTCCTTATGGATTATGGCGAGCCCCGACTCGGGGTGACTCTCCATTATCTCCGTTGCATGTTTTACCGCGATACCACAGCATATCTTGCTACAGTACTCGTGGGTCTTGGGATCCCGTGAGCCTACACATTGGATCATGGCGATGCGCTTCGGCTCTTGATCATCGCTTGGGCGGATTATCCGCCCTTTCGTGGGTCCTGACTGGTCGAGCATCCGCGCGAGTTGGAGTTGTGTGATGACGTTGGGGTTCTCCCCATAGTCATACATCCCTTTTGGGTCGAAGGTTTCGAAGCCCGTGGCGACAACGACGGCCCCGACGTCAACCGTCATGTCCCTAGGCTGTTCGCTGAGGTCTATCGCTTTGACCGGACATACTTCGACACATTTTCCGCACGTCGTGCAGGTTCCGGGATCTATGGCGTATACTCTTGGGAGGGCTTGGTCGCTGAGGAGATAGATGGCTTTCCTCTTGTCCCATCCGAAGTTGAACTCGTTGGGGGACTCTACTGGGCAAGCCTCAGTACACTTCCCACAGTCCATACAAAGCTCTTGATTTACAAAGCGTGGATTGACCCTGATTGTAGCCTTGTAGTTGCCAATGTGGCCCGTGAGTTTCATCAATTCGGCCGATGTCAGGATGTTGACATGCTCGTGGTGGGTGATCGTGTTCCTGTAGAAGCAGCGGCGGTGAAGGTCGTCCCCGCAGGGGGAGACGCATGTACCACAGTCATCGCTAGGGAAAACTGAGCCTAGCTGGAGGACTTTACCACCGAGGAAGGGCGTCTTCTCCACTAAGAAGACCTCCATTCCCAGATCACCCAGTCTCTTGGAGGCCTCCACCCCAGCTATACCTCCTCCGAGGACCAAGACGGATTTATGAACCGAGAACCTTTTCCTCTCGATGGGCTCGAGAGTCTTAGCCCTCTCTACGGCTGCTTTTACTATGAACTTGGCTTTCTCTGTCGCCTTGAGTATCTGCCCAGAGTAGAGGAGTGCGCAGTGCTCTCTGATGTTCGCTATTTCGAGGAGGTACTTGTTCAGCCTGACGCGCCCCATCATCCTCTGGAAAGTCGGTTCATGTAACCAGGGGGAGCACCCCGCGACGACGACGCGATTGATGCCGTTGGACTTGATTGCCTCGCTTATCGACTTTACCCCTGAGTCGCTGCATGCGAAGTCATTCTCTTCGGTGTAGACGACTCCGGGGAGCTTCGAGGCGTACTCTTTCAAGCTCGTCGTATCTACGGATTTGGCGACATTGAGCCCGCAACGACAGACGAAGACGCCTACCCTTGGCTCCTCTTTGTTGTTGCTCATTTCTGCACCTTCTCAATCTGTTTGACTAAACCATCAAGCTCTGTGAGGAACTGCTCTAGCATTGAGCCGCAACTCTTCAAGACTCTTACGGGCATCCCTGCTTCACCATAGAGGTTCTCCATGAACCTGAGCTGCCCCTCGGCGTGATCCACTCCCTTCTCATAGTGGCAACGATCCTTAACGCATCCTATGAGCATGACGCCGTCGGCGCCATGGTCTATAGCACCCACTATGTGGCGGAGGCTGATGGTGCTCATACATGGGACGTATATTGGTATGAATGAGGAGCTGTACTTCGCCCCGGTCACACCTGCGATGTCTAGAAGCCTATAACCGCAATCGTTACAAGCAAAGCCGATGATCCTCATCGACCCCTTACTACCCTCAAGGGCGGCTTTTACTTGCGCGTCCACGAGGTCGAATCCAAAGTTCGGATTATCCAAGGCTCTCGTCGGGCAAGTAGATATGCAGAGGCCACAACTCTGACAGAGAATCTCGTCTATCCGAACAGGCCCTTCGGTGGGCATTGTGATGGCTTGGTACGGGCACACTGTTGGGCAGATACCGCAGCGTCCACATCTAGCGGAGTCAACCTTCGGCGTCAGTATCGGTTTATTGACGTCAACCTCCCTCATTAGGTGGAGGCCAACCATCGCTGCAGCTGCACTCGCCTGGGCTACTGATTCTGGAATGTCCTTCGGAGAGTGACACGCCCCCGCGAGGTAGACCCCTGGGCACTTCGTTATGGTGCTCGCGACCTTCGTGTCTACCTCCTTGAAGAATCCGTCCCTGTCAAGTTCGAGATTCAGCTTCTCAGCAAGTTCTTGAGTCCCTTTGCTCGGAACCATGCCTGTGCTGAGCACGACGAGGTCGCTCTGCACTGAGGTTTTCTGCCCCTTTCCGTCGGTGTATTCTACGACGAGTTCATTGTCCTCGGTCTCCTTGACCGCGTTGAGATTGCCGTGAACGAAGTTGATGCCCAGAGTCTTTACGCGGTTATAGAACTCCTCATAGTATTTGCCTCCAGCGCGTATGTCCTTGAAGAGAATGATAATGTCTACGTCAGCGCCATGGTTGAGCTTAATCTCCTCGGCGTGCTTCATCGCCGCCATGCAGCAGTATCGGCTGCACCATGGGTTTATTTCTGGGTCTCTGCTTCCGACGCATTGGATCATGACTATCTTCTTAGGCTTTTTCCCGTCGCTTGGTTTGGTGAGGACCCCCGCTGTGGGTCCCTCACCGTCAAGGTAGCGGGCGAGTTGGAACTGGTCGATGACATTTTTATTATTGGCCCCATACTTGGGGGACTTTCTGGCGTCCCAATTGTCGACGCCTGTGGCGACCACTATCGAGCCGACGAAAATGTCTCTGAACTGCACTTCATCCTTGAAGTTAATCGCCTGGTTGGGGCAGACACGCTCGCATAAACGGCAGCTCCCCTTGGTGAGATAGAGACAGGCCTCTGGATCGATAATCTGCTTCCTCGGGATAGCGTTGGAGTGGGGAAGATAAATGGCCTTCCGCTTGCTAATACCCCCGTTTATCTGGTCAGGGACGCTAACCGGGCATCTCTCTGTGCATTGACCGCATGCGACACATTTCTCGGCATCAACGTATCGGGGCTTCCTCCTTACGTGGACGCGGTATCCGACGGGCATCCTGATGACGGCCTCGACCTCGCTGTTGTCGAGGACCTCGATGCTCTGCTCGTTTCCGACGTCCATCATCTTGGGGCCGCCGATGCATATGGCGCAGCTGTCCTCTGGGAAGGTCTTGCCAAGAAGGGGCATCATGCCGCCGATCGTTGGCTCGCGCTCGAGAAGGTGGACCATTACGCCTAGCTTAGCGAGATCGAGGGAGGCCTGGATTCCTGCGACGCCTCCACCTATTACGAGGACTTCGTTGAAGCGCTGCACTATCTTCCTGTCGAGGGGGGTGCTAAGCCTGGCTTTTTCGACGGCGACTCGGATGAGAGTCTTTGCCTTCTCCGTCGCCTTCGCCTTGTCATCGTGAACTAGTGCACATTGTTCTCGAACATTTGTGATGACCAACTGGTTAGGGTCCAAGCCAGCGCCTTCCATCGCCCTCTGTAACGGTCTCTCGAGCCTCACCCTCGAACCCGTCACAGCGATAACGCTACTAACATCATTTCCGCCGTTCCGCTTGACCTCTGTGAGTTTGTCGAGCATGACTTTCTGGGTGAGTACTAGGGTCTGGTAAGCACCATAGACGCCGTGGATCTTTTTCGCGTACTTCTCAAGGGCGTCGACGTCGAGCCTCTCCTTCAGGGTCTCCCCGAAGGTGTCGAAGATGACTATTGCGCTCATTGGCGTTCCCTCCTATTGGAGTATTTTTCGCCATCTACAGTCACGTCGACTTCTACCATATGGACGCTACAGCTTAGGCAGGGGTCGTAGGCACGGACTATCTTCTCGATCCCCCACATGGCATCCTTTCGGGTCTCCTTTTTAGTTAAGGAGCTAGCGTGGGTATTAGCCCAGCGCCTGAGATTATTCTCGATACTTTTATGGTTAAATGTCGTAGGAGCGACTATGTTCACCGCTTTAATAATCCCTTTTCCGTCTATCTCGTAGCCATGGTAGAGAAGCCCACGAGGCGCCTCGACAAAGGCATATCCTGCGCCCGCCTTGGCCGTAACGGGCTCACGTGTTCTCTCCGACATTATAATGCCGTTCCCGAGATAATTGAGTACCTCATCTACCGAGGCGACTAGTTCCACGGTTCTCGCGAGATTGTAGGCGGCCGTGTCGTCTGTCGGGCGCTTGAATATCTTCTCGTATGCTTTCAGGTAGTCTGCCGCTGTGCCCCATTGCATCTTATCTATCACATTGATCCTCGCGAGTGGGCCTACCCTCATCAGTCCCCCTATAGGGCCCATGTCCTTCAGGTATTGTATTTTCGTGAAGCTGTGACCGCTCGTTGTCTCCTCGAGGCGCTTATAATAATCCTGGGCTGGGAACTGGAGGATTTGTTCTCCCTTACCATTTTTTACTCTAATCTCGCCATCGTAGAGCTCGTATCCTCCCTCCTTAGTGACTAGGCCCATGTAGGGGGTCTCAACCCCCATATATTCGGTTGGGTCATCAGCCCGCTTTTGGTAGATTGAAAAGAATGCATCAGCGATCTTCCTCACATTTGTTAGGGCGACGCGCCCTTCCCTGAGGAGTTTGTATCTCGCCTCGCCGGTGAGGCCTTTCGTCTGACCACCGGGGACGCTCGTGACGACGTGCACTAAGCGCCCACCTATCTCGGTGACAACCCTGTTTCCATACTCGTGGAGCTGGAGGGCGGCGGTGGCGAGGTCGGGATTGGCATCTGCGACGCCTATGATGTTGCGGTTTTGTATTGGAATTAGGTCGGGTAGGGCGAGGAAGGCTAGGTGGAGTGCGTGACTGGTTATGAAGCTGGCGGCATTGAGTGTGCGTCGCAATAGCGTCGCGACTTCGGGCACTTGGACCCCCCACGCATCCTCAACCGCCTTCACGGAAACGAGGTGGTGATTGACATAACAGATGCCGCAGATACGCTCGCTGATTCTCGGAGCATCCTCCGCTTGTTTGTTCGTAAGGAGATACTCGAAGAACCTTGGGCCTACGGCGACGCTGAACTGGAGATCCTTGATGACGCCGCCCTCGACATCTATCTTAACTTTCCCGGTTCCTTCTAACCGGGTCAATGGATTGATTGTTATGGTCTGTGTCATTTTTTACTGCCTCCATTGAGAACCTTCGCTAGCCAACTGCTAGGGTATGTGTACCTGTATAGTGTGCCAGCATATTGGGGGAGGCTGAAATTCTCATTAGCCTCTCGCGTTAGGCTAGTCAAGGCGTCGAGCATAGCGAGACCCTGGTCACTGTTGCCAGCTGTAGGCCCTCGGCATCCGTCGCAAGGCATCCCAGCCTTCGGGCAGGGAGCACCGCAGCCGCCCATCGTCGCTGGTCCCATGCAGAGGAAACCCTGTTCGAGGAAGCACCTCTCGTGGTCATCTACCTCCTCGTAAATCCTCTTGAGCTTCTTGCTGTACTCCCCGATTCGTTCACGTGGGCACTGCTCGCAGACGTCGGTCTTGCATAGCTCCGGGGTCCCACCACTGAGGAGGGTTGTTAGGATGGTCGCGATATCTCCAGTTTCTGGTGGGCACCCAGGGATCCTGAAGTCGACCTTAACATAGTCGCCGATGGCCTGCTGCTTGGAAAGAAGGCGATCGAGTGTGGGCATCTCGGATGCAATTGTGCCCTTCTGTTCCGAGTAGACTCTCTTTAGCAGCTCATCACCATGTTGAAGGTTTGCGAGCCCTGGGACGCCGCCAAAGCAGGCACATGAGCCGAGGGTGATCAATACACTTGAGTGTTCACGTATTTTTTTAGTAATCTCGACCTCGTGCTCGGTTCTTACTCCACCCTCGAGTATGGCTACGTCGATCTGGTCTGGAATCTCCTTAGCATCCATCAACGTAGGCGCGTATACTAGCTCATTTGCCTTTAGAATGCTGATGAGAACGTCGTGAAGCCCCAAAGCAGCGATCTGGCACCCGGTGTCACCCGATAATCCTAGGAGCAGTATCCTCACCATGGCAACATCGACCTGGTCTTTGCCCTCTCAAAGTACGGCAAGAGGAATCAGTATTTATTCTAATGACTACATATATTGTTTATGTTGGTATAGAGAATAATAGTTACAGGTAAAAATTCCCGGCAGAAAAGATGGGGAAAAGTAAATACAGTTTGATCGTGATAAATATAGAAAAAAA
>JBGPRA010000005.1:0-31465 GCA_041489375.1 Bathyarchaeia archaeon
CGTTAAAGCTGGTCAACGATTCGAAGAAGTTCCTTGAGCCTTACAAGATTTATGGACAAATGATCACAGATGGCATCTCTCAGCTCGAGAAACTGGATAAACTCATTCTGGATAAGGCGAACGAGGAAGCATACAAGCTAAGCTGCTCTATGTGTGAACAGATAGCTGGTTACCGGAGCTTCGTCCCGCAGCTCGCCGATAACTTGGAGAAGATTCGCGAGATTCTGAAACTCAACCTCTGATCAACGAGAAATTATTGCATAAATGGGAAATCGCTAGCTTCGCCTCATAACGGCGTTGGCGACTATGATGAGCCCTACTAAGATTATAAAGGCAGGCCAAACCTTGTCCCAGATATTTACGCCTAGGAGGCTCGATACTCCTATCGTTATTATGAAGAGGCCTATCACTATCCCCCAGATGTGGCTGCGGCCGCCGAAGCGCATGTCATTCGCATACCTGTACCTCCTGTACTCCTTGTAGGGAGCAGGTTTGAGGGAAGCACCACAATTTGAGCAGTTCACCGCATCGTCGGGGTTCTGAGTACCACACTTCGTGCAATAGACCAAGCTTTCTCCACCGAATGAGAGTTGAAGGGTCCCTTATAGAAAGATTACGATGCATAGGGGTTTAGGCGCTTTTATCGATCTTGACTCCGCCCCGGGGACCGATTGTGGCCTTAGCGTGGCGGAGCGCCCAGCAGCCTATCACTATACCAACTGGAAGTGAGGCAGGGTGTCTTGCCGCCATCTCGATGTGGACGTCCAAGGCTGTCGGTCCCTCGCCGAGTCCCATAGCACCGATGCCAAGCTCGTTAACTTTCTCGAGGAGTTCCTCCTCAATCGCTGCTAGCTTGGGTTCTGGGTTTCTGACCTTGAAGGGCTTGAGTAATGCTTTCTTGGCGAGAAGCATACAGAGGTCCTCACTTCCACCAATTCCGACGCCAACGAAGTAGGGTGGACACCCCTGGGAGCCAGCAGCTGCGACGGCCTCTATGACGAACTGCTTGACGCCCTTCATCCCAAGGCCGGGCTTTAGCATCCTGTGGTTTGCTACATTGCTGCTGCCGCCACCTTTCGGCATTGCAATTATCTCGAGTTCGTTACCGGGTACCAGCTCCCAGTTGATGATGGGTACAAATGCGCCGGTGTTATCATTTGTGTTCCCCTTGAGCATGTCTACGGCGTTGGGGCGGATTGGTATCTCATCTGTGGCTCTCCTCGCCGCCTTGGTGAATATCTCCTTTAGCTCGGATTTGAGGGGAAACTTGTCACCGACTTTAACCATGAAGGCGACGACGCCGGTGTCCTGGCACATTGGCCACGAGTTCTTCCGGGCAATAGAGACGTTGTCTAGGATGCTCTTTATCTGGGCCTTTCCCGTCGCCCCCTTCGTTTTCTTCATTAACCTATCCATTTCTCTGACGTACTCTACAGGGAGTTCAGTTGCTGATATTCTAAGGAGTTCAACCGCTGTGTCTTCAACAATTTTACTCAGCATGTTACTTCATCTCCGCTATGAGGCGATCCCTGTTGGCGTTTACCTTCTTACCCACGTCTGCCGTCAGGTTACCCCCATGAGTGTCAATCGTCACGATTAGTGGACCGAAGTCCTGTGTATCATAAGACCAAAGGCACTCTGGCATGCCCAGTTCCTCGAGCCAGTGGACATCTTTCACATTCTTTATGCCCCTAGCCCCGAGGAGGGCAGCGCCACCCGTGAAGGAGGTGTAGACGCAACCATGCTTCTGGCAGGCCTTCGAGGTGCGGTCACCCATCCCGCCCTTTCCTATGATGACAGCTGGGTGGAACGTCTCGATGAATTTATCCTCAAATATCTCCATACGGGTGCTAGTTGTGGGGCCAGCGGCGACGACCTCCCAGCCTTTACCTTTCTTCCGCATTATAGGGCCGCAGTGGAAGATGCCAATTCCCTTGAAGTCCACGGGGAGCTTCTCCCCCTTCTCGTGAAGCTCCAGAGCCTTCCCATGCGCCTCATCCCGGGCCGTAATCACGGTTCCGGTGACATAGATTACGTCGCCTGCCTTCAGCTTCCTGATCTCAGCCTCGGGTATAGGCGTCTTAAGGTGATACTCCATTAATCCTTCACTCTCAGTATTACTGGTTTGACTCAATTTAAAACCTGAGACTCTTGGTTGTCGTATCGAGAAAAGTATAATATATACAGTGACTAAGCTTGTGAGATGTCTTCGGAGAAACAGGAGCTCGTCTTCCATCCTTCCCCTTCGAACAAGGTCTTCAGGGATAGGGTGAAGGAATTGAGCGGCGAGAAAGTCGAGTTATGCTTCCAGTGTGGGGCTTGTAGCTCAGGTTGCCCCATGACGCAGGAGATGGATTATCTTCCAAGCAAGGTCATTAGGATGGTCCAGCTCGGTCTCGAGGAGGCGCTTGACTCCAAGACGATCTGGGTATGCACTACCTGCTTTAACTGTGAGGTCCGATGCCCTCGTGGCATCGACGTTGCTAATGTCATGGAGGCGCTGCGTCAACTTGTCTTGAGAAAGAAGTACGATCACGTTTCACTCGACCAGTTAAGCGTTGAGCAGCTGCGGGAGCTACCCCAAGTCGCTATAATCAGCTGCCTAAGAAAGCTCACGGCGTGATATTTATAATGAATGTTGCTTATTACCCAGGCTGTACGCTCAAGACGACGGCGAAGGAGTTCGACATAAGCACAAAGGCCTCGGCCAAGGCGCTGGGCATAAACCTAGTAGAACTCCCGAGATGGAACTGCTGCGGGACTGTCCACGCCCTCGCGAAGGACGACGTTATGCACCACCTCGCCCCACTCCGTAACCTCCTAAGGGTAGAGGAGGCGCAGCAGAGCGGCATAGTTGACGACAAGAAGGTCGTCGCCCTCTGCGCAATGTGTTATAATACCCTGAAGAGAAGCAACCAGGCATTTAATGCCGACTCCGACATGGCGGGGAAGGTCAGAGAGAGCATGAACAACGAGGCCAACGTCTACAGTGGTCAAGTTGATGTTGAACATCTGCTGGAGACACTGCGCACCCAAGGTTGGGATAAGGTCCAGGCTCATGTAAAGAAGCCCCTGAAGGGGCTCAAGGTTGCGCCCTACTACGGTTGCCTCCTTCTGAGACCTCGCGGTATAGGCGTTGACAATGCGGACAACCCACGCATCTTCGAAGACCTGCTCAAGGCCATCGGGGCGGAGGTTGTGGACTTCGGCTATAAGCAAAAGTGCTGCGGTAGCTACAACACTGTTCACATGGTAGGAGTTGTCGCTGATCTGAGCAATAGGATACTAAAACAAGCTCAGGAAGCGGGTGCGGATATGGTCGTTACAGCGTGTCCGCTTTGTGAGTACAATCTCGGTAACAGGCAGACTGAGGTCGTTAAGAAGTATCCCAAGTTTAACAGTATTCCGATTGTTTATTTCACCCAGCTGATGGCTCTAGCCTTCGGCCTAGAGGAGGATGAGACGGCGCTCGGTATGAACAAGCCCGACCCGAGGCCTCTACTAAGGGAGAAGGGGCTGATATAAATGACTGAAAACAGCAAAAAGATGGTCACCATCTACGTGATGGGAAAGAAGCATACAGTTCCAGCGGATTTAACCATCATGAAAGCAATGGAGTACGCTGGTCACCAGTTTAAAAGAGGAGCTGGTTGTAGGGGAGGTTTTTGCGGAGCTTGTGCGACCATATACCGTAAAAAAGGCAGCTACAAGCTTCTTGGTGCACTTGCCTGCCAGAAGATGGTGGAGGACGGTATGTACATCGCACAAATTCCGTTCAGCCCCGCAGAGAAGAAGAGTTATGATATAGACGATCTAAAGCCAGAAGCTAGCACATTCCTAGAACAATACCCCGAGATTGCAAGGTGCCTTGCGTGCAACACATGCACTAAAGCATGCCCACAGGACCTACAGGTGATGGATATCGTTCAGGCAGCTCTTAGGGGAGATATAACAACATCAGCGAAGCTATCTTTCGACTGCCTAAGCTGTGGCTTGTGCGCCGTCAGGTGTCCTGCTGAGATAGTGCCCTATAACATTAGTCAACTTGCACGTAGAATGTATAGTAAATACATCGTGGGACCAACTGAACATGTTGAGCAGCGTGTTAAGGAAGTTAAAGAGGGTAAATTCGATGAGGAACTTGATAAACTAAAGGCTCTCGACAAGCCCTCTCTGAAGAAACTTTACGACACAAGGGACATGGAGGCTTGAATATGACAGGATACCCAGAGTATATGCAAAAGTCGCTTAGGCTTGTTGAGGAAACGAGACCCGGACGAGTAGGGAAGATCTTCCCGCTTATGAGTTCCGACGATAAGCAGAAGGTCCTGAGGGAATGGCATCCCGACTTCAAGGAGGGCACGAAGCGGGCACTAAACTTTGGCCCGAGCAAAGGTCAACTTATGCCACATGAGGTCGCTGACATTCTCGAGGCCCACCCTGTTATCAAGCCAAGCGATATCGATCTCAAACACATCGACTACGATGTAGATGTACTGATAATAGGTGCTGGTGGAGCTGGCTTGACCGCTGCTCTGATGGCGCAGGAGAGCGGAGTCGATCTAGATAAGATACTGATGGTCCAAAAGCTTCGACTTGGCGATGCAAATTCGAAGATGAGTCAAGGCGGAATTCAAGCAGCTGATAGACCTAATGATAGCCCGATTAGACACTTTATCGATATCATGGGTGGTGGTCAGTACACAAACAAACCCGACCTCGTCGAGGTCCTCGTTAAGGAAGGCCCGGAGATCATTAAGTGGCATGAATCACTTGGCGTAATGTATGATAAGAACGCTGATGGAACCATGAAGGTTGAATCTGGGGGAGGTACCTCCAGAAGACGAATGCATAGCTGTAAGGACTATACTGGTTTAGAGATCACAAGGGTTCTACTTGACGAGTTCCTAAGCCGTGGCATACCTTACCGTGAATTAACAAGCGTGGTAGAGCTTCTAATGGATGACAAGGACCAAGTTGCAGGAGCCGTGCTCTGGGACATGGACTCCGATGAGTACCAAGTAGCTCGAGCCAAGTCGACCATCCTGGCAACAGGCGGCTTCGGTAGGTTGCACATCCAGGGATACGCTACGACTAACCACTATGGTTCAACAGCGGATGGACTAACCTTAGCTTACCATGTTGGAGCATACCTAAGGGACTTAGACTCAACCCAATTCCATCCAACTGGCGCAGCATTTCCAGAACAGATCGTTGGGCAGCTATGCACCGAAGCCCTCAGAGGGAGAGGCTCACAGCCCTTGAACAAGTTTGGTGAACTCTTCGTTAACTCGTTGGAGACAAGAGACGTCGAATCATCGGCTTTCATCCGAGAGTGCTACGGAAGAAACAACGGGATCGAAACGGACACAGGCATGAGGGGTGTATGGTTAGACACGCCGTTAATTGACATCCTCCATGGTAAGGGCACAACAGAGAGGGAATTTTCTGCCATGATCAGAATGTGGGGCAAGTATAATATCGACATCCATAAGGAGCCAATGCTTGTTTTCCCGACCCTGCACTACCAGAATGGAGGTGTGGAGATAAACCCGAATACAGAGACAAATGTACCAGGGCTTCTATGCGCAGGTGAGGTGTGTGGAGGCGTACATGGTAAAAATAGGCTGATGGGAAATAGCCAACTCGACCTCTATGTGTTTGGCCGCAGAGCAGGTAGAACAGCTGCTAAGAGGGCAAAGATAACAACGGTAGGTAAGCTAACGCTTTCGCATCTCAACCGCTATGAGCAGTGGCTCAAGGAAGCGGGAGTAAAAACCACCAGAAAGGCTCCAATGATCCTTCCAGAATACAGGGGTACGAAGACCCTAGAGCACCAGCTGAAGATACTGTAGTGATTTTCATGGGAGAAACCCCTAGAGTTGGCGTCTGGGTATGTGAGTGCGGAGGAAATATCGGCGACGTCGTCGAGACTGACCGCGTCGTTGATGAGCTTAAGCAAGAAGTCACCTTCGTGAAAAAGGAGCGATACCTTTGTAGCAAGCCGAGCGTCGATGCGATCAAGGACGCGGTGGAGAAGCAGCATCTCGATAGAATAGTTCTCGCATGCTGCACACCAAAGATGCATAGGGAGACTTTCCTGAGCAACCTCGCGGAGAAAGGCGTCAATCCCGCCTACCTCGAGATGGTGAATGTCCGAGAGCAATGTAGCTGGGTCCACAAGGAGGACCATGAGGGGGCGACGCTGAAGACCCTCGACCTCATCAGGGGTGCTGTCGCACGAGCGAGGGAGTCCGTTGCGCTTGAGTCGAAGAGAATGAAGGTAATCCCCGAGGCACTCGTCATTGGCGGAGGCGTAGCAGGTATTACTACGAGTCTACGCCTAAGCGAGTTCGGGATGAAAGTCCATCTAGTTGAGAAGCGCCCCAGCATCGGCGGTCACATGATCCAGTACCCGAAGGTATTCCCGACCCTCGACTGCAGCCAGTGCATACTTACACCTAAAATGGCGTCGGTGAGCCAGAGTAGAAACATCGACCTCATCACATGCGCAGAGGTTGAAGGGGTCACCGGTATACCTGGTGATTTCAAAGCGAAGATCCGACTTAACCCCCGCGGCGTAGACGTCTCCAAGTGCATTGGATGCGGTGCTTGTAGTCGAGTTTGTCCAACTAAGGTGCCCGCTGAGCATGATCAGGGTCTCGGCATACGCAAGGCGGCGTATATCCCCTTCCCACAGAGTGTCCCCAGTGTCTATACCATCGACTTCGAGCACTGCATTCGATGCGGAGCATGCGCTAAGGTGTGCCCGAGGCAGTGCATCGACCTAGACGATCCCGGTTCTGTTAGAGAACTTCAGGTCGGAGCTATTGTGATGGCAACGGGCTTCGAGCTCTACGACCTCAGTGGTTTAGTCCAGTATGGCTATGGTCAGTACCCAAACGTTGTAACGAGCCTAGAGATGGAGAGGATACTAGACGTCAACGGACCAACTGGGAGCCAACTAATCGTCCCGAAGACTGGTAAGCAGGTGAAGACAGTGACTTTCGTCCTCTGCGCGGGTAGCAGGGACACCGAGGTGGGCAGGAGCCACTGCAGCCGAGTCTGTTGCCTATATAGCTTGAAGCAGGCTCAGCTTCTCAGGGACCGCGGAGTGGATGTGTGGATACACTACATCGACATCAGGTCACCAGGAAGGCGCTACGAAGAGTTCTACAGGACAACGCAGGAGAAGGGTGCGATCTTTGTTAAGGGGAAGGTGACGGAGATCTTCCCCGAAGGCGACCAAGTTCTCGTCCGTAGCGAGGATATGATGCTGAACAAGATGCTGGAGTATCCGAGCGACCTTGTTGTGCTTGCGCCACCGATGGTGACGACGCCGGAGACGCTCAAGCTTGCGGAGATGTTGCGTGTGCCAGTCGATGAGGACCAATTCGTGTTGGAACGGCACCCGAAGCTCGATCCGATGGGGACGAAGCGTGACGGCATCTTCGCAGCTGGGACTGTTGTAGGTCCGAAGGACATCCAGTCAAGTACCGCCGAGGCTGAGGGGGCAGCTATGAAGGTAGTCAACTTCCTACACACAGACAGGGTTATCGAGCCTAACAAGGCATACCTGGCTCACCCAGAACTGTGCAACAGCTGCGGGAAATGCGTTGAGCCTTGCCCGGAGTCAGCGATAACCTTGGTAGATGGGAAGCCGGTGATCAGCGAGATCATGTGCACGGGCTGCGGTGCCTGTGTGCCGGCATGCCCAACTAATGCGCTTGACCAGCAGGGGCTGGGTGAAGCCCAGATAAGAGCACAGATCAAGGGTGCTCTCGATGGGTCAAAGGCGGACTTGAAGATACTTGCCTTCGTCGAAAAGGAGGTGGCGTACACAGCTGTCGACCTCGCCGGTTTGGCACGTTTACCGTATCCAAGTAGCATCCGGATAATCCCTATGCCTTCTTTGGCTAGACTCAAGCTGGAGCACCTTCTATACGCCTTCGCCTACGGGGCTGATGGCGTGATGCTTCTAGAGGCACCGGCCCACGAGGGACCATACGGGCACGCTCACGTGCTAGCGGAGGAGAGGGCCGATGAGTACAGATGGGCTCTCGAGGACCATGGCGTGGACAGCAGCAGGATTTGGTTCAGCAGGGTCTACGTCCCCGACTGGAGGAAGCTGGAGAGAGTCTTCAAGACCTTCAACGATATTATCGATGGGGAGGGACCTATGGGCGATGACGCAAGGAAGAAGCTCCGCAAGGAACTTTCCTAGTCCTAATGTGGTGTGCTACTTTTCATATCTTAAATATGTTATCTTATTTGCACTAGTAAATATAGTGCGCACGCACTCGAAAATGGTTATAAGTCACCCACCCTTGACTGGGTTTGGCGGGTGAGTGGGGCCTCCCACCCGACTCCGCCTTAGAAACCCCGGTGAAGGGAGGCATGAAAGTAACAGAGATCAGTTTAGCTGCCGTCCTGGCGGCCCTATACGCCACGCTTGTCGTGGTCTTCGCACCCATTAGCTATGGTCCTATCCAGTTGAGGGTAGCGGATTGCCTTATCCCGCTTTCAGCTCTATTGGGCTGGCCCGCTGCCTTAGGAGTAGCCATAGGCGCTCTGGTTGGGAACTTTTACTACTTTTTGGGTCCCGTAGACGTGGTCTTCGGGGCGCTAGCAAACCTACTAGCGGGTTTGCTTATTTGGAAACTTAGGGGTAAGCTCCTCGCTGGTTGCTTGGGGGCCTCACTTGTGATCGGTGTTGTAGTCGGTGCTTATCTGTGGACATTTTTCACGCCTCCAGATGTGCTCGGTTTTACCCTCCCCGTTTGGTTTGCTATGATAATAAGCATTACTCTGAGCAGCTTAATCTCGGTCGCTGTGCTTGGTTATGGTTTAGTCCGCGGGCTTGAAGCATTTGGGCTAAGGAAGTTGTTGGAGTCTAAAGGAATCAAGGTGTAGATTACAATGCGTCGCTCGCGCGAATCATGCTACCCAGCTCATTCATCTTCACAAAGTAGCTAATTCATACCAGTTCACGCGTATCGGTATATAACCAAATAGAAACAACCAGTATTATCAATATTCATCCTCGTAAATGTTATACTTCCTGTGTGTTCTATTCCTCCATGCCAGTGACTAAGGAAGAACTTTTAAAAGAAGCTCAGAAGTGGAGTAAAATCGCTCCCCCGTACCATGCCTTCTACCATGGCAAGGTCGAGGTCATGCCCAAATGCGCTATACGAACTCTACAAGATTTTAGCATTTGGTACACCCCCGGCGTAGCCCAGGTCTGCAAGGACATCGAGAAGGATAAAGAGCTCGCCTACGAGGGCACGAGTAAGTGGAACTACGTTGGTGTAGTAAGCGATGGAACCCGTGTCCTCGGACTCGGCGACATCGGCGGTCAGGCCGGTATGCCAGTCATGGAGGGCAAGGCACTAATATTCAAGTACCTCGGCGGTGTCGATGCCTTCCCAATCTGTCTCGCCACGAAGGACCCCGAGGAGATAATACAGACCGTCAAGTGGATCGAACCCACCTTCGGAGGCATCAATCTCGAGGACTTTTCGAGCCCTAAATGTTTCTACATCCTGGATCGGCTCAGGAAGGAGATGCCCATCCCCGTCTGGCACGATGACCAGCAAGGTACCGCTGCGGTAATCCTCGCGGGCACCTTTAATGCTCTCAAGTTGGTGGGCAAGAAACTCAATACTGCTAAGATCAGTATAGTCGGTGTCGGTGCGGCTAACACCCGCACTTACTACGTCCTAAAGTCGGCGGGTGCTAACCCGAAGAATATTATCATGACAGACTCCACGGGTATACTAAGCCGCACCCGGAAGGACCTCGAAGGGAGCTACAAGTGGGAAATAGCCAAGGAGACGAACCCCGACGGTCAGGAGGGTGGGATCAAGGAAGCCTTTGAGGGAGCTGACATAGCCATCGCTGCCTCGAAGCCGGGCCCAGGCGTCATAACCAAGGATGACGTCAAAGGCATGGCATCGAACGCAATTATCTTCGCCTGCGCCAACCCGATCCCAGAGATCTGGCCATGGGAGGCGAAGGAGGGAGGAGCAAAGGTCATAGCTACTGGGCGTAGCGACTTCCCAAACCAGGTCAACAACAGTCTCGTCTTCCCCGCCATCTTCCGCGGAGCACTCGATGTACGCGCCAAGACCATCACAGACGAGATGTGCATATCCTCCGCTAAGGCACTCGCTAAGTATGCAGAGGACAAGGGGCTCACTGAGAACTACATTATCCCTAGCATGGACGAGTGGGAGATCTACCCGCTGCAGGCCGCTGAGGTCGCCATGAAGTGCATCGAGCAAGGTCTCGCCCGTAAGAAGGCGAGCAGGAAAGATATCTATGATGGAGCCGCAGCCATAATCGAGCGGACACAGAAGATCGTCAAGCTCCTCATGGCCCAAGGATTCATCGCTTCACCACCACCTGAGCCCAAATAGCTCTTCTCTTTTTAGAATCAGCTAAACGAAGGCGTCACCGCCTCTGAATTTTCACTAGCACTTGTTAATCTTCTCGAGCAGGGTGATGATGCTGATCCTCAAGTCAAGCTCCAGTTTTTAGGTTTTAACCTCAAAACGAGATACGCATGAGTACCTCTATAGTAGGAAGAGACACCAATTATAGAATGCGTCGCTCTTAGCACGCGTGTCTACCAATAAAGTGTAAATACCTCGACGGGAAAGTAGGAGGATTGTCACCCTTTGAGAACGCGCGCGAGCTTGGTCTGGAGCTGAACCAGAGCCTAGTCGACCCAGTGATTGAGAGGATCGGAGCAGTGTAAAATGAAGCCAGTACTTGTTATAGGTGGCGGTATCGCCGGCATCCAGGCATCTCTCGACCTTGCCGACAGGGGAACCAAGGTCCACCTCATAGAGCGGACTCCCAGCATTGGCGGTGTAATGGCGCAGCTCGACAAGACCTTCCCCACGATGGATTGTGCCATCTGCATTCTCGCCCCCAAAATGATTGAGTGCTTTAGGCACCCCAATATCACTATCCACACGGAGAGCGAGGTCGTTGGCTTAGATGGGTCGGTTGGCGACTTTAGGGTCAAGATCCTCGAGCACCCCCGAAGCGTAGACGCGAAGAAATGCACTGGCTGCGGCCTTTGCAGTGAGAAGTGCCCCATGAAGCGCCCCAGTGCCTTTCAGGCGGGCCTCGGGCAGCGTAAAGCGATCTACCTCGCTTTCCCCCAAGCAGTGCCCCTCATCGCCACCATCGATCGCGACGCCTGCCTCTGGTTCACCAAGGGTGTCTGCAAGACTTGCGAGAAGGTCTGCCCCTCCAAAGCGGTGGACTACGAGCAGAAGGAGAACATAGTGGAGCTGAACGTCTCAAGTGTCATCGCAGCGACCGGCTTCGAGCAGTATAACCCTAAGGGCATCGGGGAGTATGGCTACGGTCGATACAAGAACGTTCTGACGGCGCTAGAGTTCGAGCGTCTTGTCTGTGCATCTGGGCCTACGGGCGGCGTCCTAAATAGGCCCAGCGATGGGAAGGTGAGCCACAATATTGCTTTCATCCAGTGTGTTGGCAGTCGAACCCAGACCACTGGCAACCCCTACTGTAGTGCATCATGCTGCATGTACGCCACCAAAGAGGCAGTTCTCATCAAGGAGCATGAGCCCAGCAGCCACGTTAACATATTCTATATGGATCTGAAGACCTTCGGAAAAGGCTTCCAGGGCTTCGTGGACCGCGCCCAGAGCCACTGGGGCGTACGGTACATCAGAGGTCGCCCTGGCGAGATCAGGGAGGACCCGGTTACTAAGAACCTTACTATCCTGTATGAAAATACAGAAGTCGGCAAAGTTGAACGTATCGAAGCTGATCTCGTTGTCCTCTGTACCGCCGCCGTCCCGCACAGGGACAACAAGAAACTCGCCCCTGTACTCGGCGTAAAACTCGATGAGTATGGTTTCTTCGAGGTTGAGGACCCCGTTTCCTCGCCAGTCGAGACTAGCAAACCCGGCGTCTATGTCTGTGGTAGTTGCCACGGTCCCCGGGACATACCTGAGTCCGTTGCTGAGGCGAGCGCAACCGCGGCTAAGGCTGCAGAGGACGCCGTCCTCGCGGAGGTGGAGCAGTGATGGCCTCGCCTAGGATTGGGGTCTTCGTTTGCCGCTGCGGCATAAACATCGCAGCCTACGTGGACGTTCCCGCTGTCGTCGAATACGCTAAGACACTCCCGGGCGTCGCTTACGCCGAGGAGAACATGTATACGTGCAGCAGCGACGGCCTATACAAGATAAAAGAAGCGATAAAACGACATGGTCTCGAGCGTGTCGTTGTCGCCTCGTGCACGCCACGCACCCACGAGCCTCTCTTCCAGGCCACCTGCGAGGAGGCTGGTTTAAATAAGTATCTTTTCGAGATGGCGAACATACGCGACCAGTGCAGCTGGGTCCACATGAGAGAGCCCGAGAAGGCAACTGAGAAGGCGAAGGACCTGATCAGGATGGCCGTCGCAAAGGCTACCCTCCTTGAGACCGGAGACGAGCCCGAGATCGACGTGAACCCAAGTGCCCTCGTCATTGGCGGGGGGATCTCAGGGATGCGAGCTGCCCTCAGCATCGCCAATCAAGGATTCAACGTCACCATCGTAGAGAAGGAGCCCATCCTTGGCGGCAAGCTACGGGGATTCGACAGCCTCTTCCCACATAAGCAGAAGGCATCGGAGATTCTCGAGCCACTGATTAAGAAAGTAACTACACACCCCAAGATTCGGGTATTGACCGAGAGCACATTAAAGTCTGTCTACGGATTCATAGGAAATTTTGACATAGTCGTTGAGACCGGTAAGGAGGTCGAAAGCCTCAAGGTCGGGACTATCATCGTCGCCGTGGGCGCTGACATCCTCAAGCCGAAGGGATTATACCTCTACGGCCAGGACCCACGCGTCGTCACCCAAAGCGAGCTGGAGCAACTCATCCACACGAATAAAGTCGACGCCGAGAGGATCGTCATGATCCAATGCGTTGGCTCACGTAGCATAGAGCGCCCCTACTGCAGCAGGATATGTTGTAACGAGGCTGTGAAGAACGCCATCAACGTTAAAGAGAAGGGTAAGGAGGTATACGTCCTCTACCGCGATCTCCAAACCTATGGTATTTACTACTCTCGCCTCGAACAGGAGGCTAAGAGGAAGGGCATTAGGTTCCTTAAGTACCAGTCGGAGAAGCCACCTCTCGTAACCGCCGAGGCCGATGGGATCAAGGTGAGCCTGTATAGCCCGACGGTAAATGAAGTCGTCGAGCTCAAGGCTGACATGCTCGTACTTAGCACTCCCCTCATACCAGTGGTGGACGCGAAGGAGCTGAGCCAGATGCTCAAAGTCCCCCTTGACTCGAATGGCTTCTTTATGGAGGCCCACGTAAAGCTCCGCCCCATCGACTTCGCTACTGACGGTATCTACGTCTGCGGTACCGCTCATAGTCCTAAGGACGTTGGGGAGAGTGTTGCGCAGGCGCTTGGCGTCGCGAGCAGGGCATCGATACCGATGGCGAAGAAGAGGGTGCGAACAGCAGCGATCATGAGCCAAGTGGATCAGACACGTTGCAGTGGCTGCGGCACGTGCATAGACGTCTGCCCATATAACGCCATGAGGAAGAACGAGAAGGGTCTCGCCGAGACCATAGCTGCCGTATGCAAGGGGTGTGGCGTCTGCGGCGCCACGTGCCCCGAGAAGGCGATAACCATGCATCACTTCACCGACGAGCAGATACAAGCACAGGGCCTCGCCGCCCTTGAGGAGGATTAAACCCATGAGCACTTTCGAGCCCAACATAGTTGGCTTCCTCTGCAACTGGTGCAGCTACGCAGGCGCAGACCTGGCCGGAGTCAGCCGAATCCAGTACCCTACAAACATGCGGGTAATCAAGGTCATGTGCAGCGGCCGTGTCGAGCCGGGTATGGTCCTCGGTCTCCTAGGGGCTGGGGCGGACGGCATCATGGTTACGGGCTGCCACATAGGTGACTGTCACTACATCACAGGGAACCTCCACACGAAGAGGAAGTATGAATTGTTGCGGAGACTCCTTGCCAAGACGGGCCTTGAGCCCCAGCGTATTAGGCTTGAGTGGAATAGTGCTGCTGAGGGGCAGCGCTTCGCTAACCTTGTCAAGGAGTTCACGGAGCAAGTCCGCGACGTCGGCCCGTCACCCCTCAGGGTGCCGATGCCAGACACAGCTAAACTTCTTAATTTACGCGCCGCGAAGGCGGCGGCGGATGGCTTCAGGCTCCGCGCCCTCGTTGGCAAAGAGGAGAAACTTGTAACAACAGGTAACGTCTACGGCGACAAGGTCGCACAAGAAGAGTTCACGAAGACGATGGACGACGCCATCGAGACGGAGTTCCAGATCCACCGCATACACATAATTCTACATGACGGACCGCGGTCCGTCAAAGACGTTTCGAAGCAACTCGGTTTACAACCGAAGGCTGTGCTCAGTTACATAGTCGCCCTCAGGCAGAGGGGTTGGGTTGACGTGAAAGAGGCCGTGGAGGGCACTCCCCTCTACGCGGTGCAGTGAGGTTGATAGTGATGGACAAGATAGGTAGCGTACTGGTCGTCGGTGGCGGCATAGCGGGTATTCAGGCCGCGCTTGATCTCGCCGACTCTGGTTTCAAGGTCTACATGGTGGAAAGGGAGCCCAGTATCGGTGGGGTGATGACACAGCTAGACAAGACGTTCCCCACGAACGACTGCGCTATGTGTATACTTGCACCAAAGCTCGTTGGCGCGGGTCGACACCCAAACATAGAGCTCCTAACCTATAGTGAGATCAAGTCGCTAGAGGGCTATGAGGGCAACTTCACCGCTACGATACTCAAGAATGCTCGCCGAGTCGACCCCACTAAGTGCAAGGGCTGTGGCGACTGCGCTGCCAAATGCCCTACCTCCGCAATAGACACCTATAATGCCAACCTCAACGACCGTAGGGCTGTCTACATTCGCTTCAGCCAAGCAGTCCCACTTGTTTATGCTATTGACAAGGACAAGTGCTTAGGCTGTGGTATCTGTAGCGAGGTCTGCAAGGCCGATGCCATAAAGTACGACGAGGTCGACGAGGAGGTGAAGCTCAGCATTGGCTCCGTTATCCTCGCCCCCGGCTTTGAGGCATTCGATCCAAGCAAGCTATCGGAGCTCGGTTACGGTAAATACCCAAACGTGGTGAGTAGCGTCGAGTTCGAGCGCATCCTTAGCGCGACGGGGCCATACCGTGGCGTCGTTCTCCGACCCAGCGACGGGGACATGCCAAAGAGAGTCGCCTTCCTCCAGTGTGTCGGTAGCCGGGATGCACGAGTGGGTAACCCCTACTGCAGCGGTGTCTGCTGCATGTACGCTATAAAAGAAGCCGTCATCGCCCAAGAGCACAATCCCGGTCTCGAGGCCTCCGTGTTTTTCATGGACATACGTGCCTTCGGTAAGGAATTCGACGACTACTACAAACGCGCCGAGTACGAGCACGGAATCAAGTTCATTAGGAGTCGCGTTGGCCACGTCGAGCAGGATCCCGAGACGGGTAGTCTGGAGCTCACTTACGAGAAGGATGGCGAGATAAAGAGAGACCGCTACGATATGGTCGTCCTCGGCGTCGGTCTCAACCCACCGAAAGGGGCGGATCAGCTCTCCAATGCGATGGGCTTCCAGCTCAACAAGTATGGATTCGCCGAGACCAAACTCTTTAGCCCACTTGAGACGAGCAGGAAGGGAGTCTACGTCTGCGGTGCTTTCAGCAGCCCCAAGGACATCCCCGATAGCGTCGCTCAGGCATCCGGGGCAGCTGCAAAAGCTGCGAAGGCAATCTCAGTTGTCAGGGGAACCCAGGTCAAACCCGTGGAGTTCCCCGCGGAACGCGACATATCCGTGGAAGAGCCCCGCGTCGGCGTATTCATTTGCTGGTGTGGCATCAACATTGGGGGCGTAATAAACGTCCCAAGCGTCGCTGCGTACGCGAAGAAGCTTCCACACGTAGCTTACGCTGAGGAAAACCTCTACACTTGTAGTCAGGACACTCAGGATAGAATAAAGAACACGATCATAGAGCACAAACTCAACAGGGTCGTTGTCGCTTCGTGCACCCCGAGGACACACGAGCCCCTATTCAGGGCTACGCTTAGGGAGGCTGGACTCAATGAGTACCTATTCGAGATGGCGAACATCCGAGACCAGTGCAGTTGGGTCCACATGCACGAGAAGGAGGCCGCCACAAAGAAGGCGGAAGACTTGGTCAGGATGGCAGTCGCTAAGGCGAGCCTCCTCCAGCCACTGAAAAAACACAAGATACACGTCACTCCTGGCGCCTTAGTCGTCGGCGGGGGCGTGAGTGGTATGACCGCCGCCTTGGAGATTGCTGACCAGGGTTACGAGGTCCACCTAGTCGAGAAGGAGGTGGAGCTTGGCGGTAACATGAAGCGGATCAAGTTCCTACCATCGGGGGAGGACCCCGCCGCCGAACTTGCCAACCTAGTAACCAAGGTCAAGTCAAACCCAAATATCAAACTCCAGACCGGAACTCAGGTAGCGGAGGTCGACGGTTACGTTGGCAACTTTGAGACCACCCTCGTGAGCGCGGAGAAGGAGACGCGTATCAAGCACGGCGTAGTGATCGTCGCCACGGGAGGCGTCGAGTACACCCCGAATGAGTACGAATACGGGAAGCACCCCGGCGTGATGACCCAGTTCGAGCTAGAAGAGAAGCTCCACATCGGCTACAAACCCGACACCGTAGTCATGATCCAGTGCGTGGGTAGCCGGAATGAGGAGCACCCGAACTGCAGCCGCGTCTGCTGTACCGGGGCGGTGAGCAACGCCATCAAGGTCAAGGAGGTGAACCCAGCTGCTGACGTTTACGTCCTCTACAAGGACATGAGGACCTACGGCTTCAAGGAGGACTACTACAGAGCTGCCGCGGACAGGGGAGTCGTTTTCATCAGGTACGATGATGATCACAAGCCTAAGGTACTCACGCAGGGTGGCCTAAGAGTCAGTGTCCTGGACCCAGTCCTCAAGGAGAACGTTGTCATCGAGCCCGATGCACTCGTTCTGAGCGCTGGTGTGCTACCCGCTGCCGATAACAGGCGACTCGCGGGGATGCTTAAGGTCCCCATCAGCAAGGACGGGTTCTTCCTCGAGGCCCATATGAAGCTACGGCCCCTTGACTTCGCAACTGAGGGAGTCTACCTCTGCGGGCTGGCGCATGGTCCGAAGACTGTCGACGAATGTATAAGCCAAGCGTCGGGTGCTGCGGCACGTGCTCTCACGATCCTTAGCCACGACGAGATCGAGGCTGAGGGCGCCATCGCGAGCGTTGACGAGGACGTCTGCAGCGGCTGCCAGATGTGCGCCGCTGTCTGCGAGTTCAAAGCGATAGAAATGGTCAAAGAGGGTGAGAAGACCCATAGCCACGTCATCGCTGAGGTCTGCAAGGGATGCGGAGTCTGCGCAGCAACGTGCCCAAGTGGGGCAATAACAGTAGGCCACTTCACAGACTTGGAGATACTTAGCCAGGTGAAAGCCGCTCTTGAGGAGGCAAGGTAATGGCCACGGAATATGAGCCAAAATTAATCGGTTTCCTCTGCAATTGGTGCAGCTACGCTGGAGCAGACCTCGCAGGGGTGAGCAGGTTCCAGTACCCACCAAACCTCCGAATAATACGCGTCATGTGCAGCGGCAGGGTGCACCCTGCCCACATCCTTGAGGCGTTTAGGGACGGTGCCGACGGCGTCTTAGTAGCCGGGTGCCACATCCCCACCGACTGCCACTACATCTCTGGTAACTTCAAAGCCCAACGCCGCGTTGCCATGGTGAAGAGGCTTATGGAGCAACTTGGAATAGATCCGAGGCGACTCCGCCTCGAGTGGATAAGTGCAGCGGAGGGGGATAAGTTCGCAAAAACCATCAGGGAGATGACGGAGGACCTAAAGAAGCTTGGCCCTAGCCTAGTAGAGAAAGTCCTCACGGAGGCTGACTTACATGGAACAGACTGAAATAAGGATCACCGCAGATGGGAAGGAGTTCCGCAACGAGATAATGGCGACCCACGGCACGGACAAGCTGATGCACTGTTACCAGTGCGGAACCTGCAGTAGCGACTGCCCAGTCGCGAAGAGGGTTCCGGAGTTCCGGCCACGTAACATCGCCCGACTAGCCATCTACGGACAGAAGGACAGGCTCCTAGGTGGCGACCTTGTCTGGCTCTGTGCCGGCTGCTATACTTGCTATGAAAGATGCCCTCAGAAGGTCCACGTCAGCGAGATAGTAAGCGCATTAAGGCAAATCGCCCTCAGGGAGGGTAAAATTCACCCGACAATCAAGTCGATAGTCACTACGATCCCTCGCTTCGGCTACATCAGCGAGATCGGTGAGTTTGAGAACGAGATGCGCAGCGAGGATGGTTTGCCTCCCGCACCCGTACCCGCCACAGATGAGATCAAGGCGATAATGAAAAAGACCGGCATCCTCGGTCGCGTCGGAGGCGTGTAGAGATGAAATACGCCTTCTTCGTAGGCTGCACCGTGCTGAGCAGGCTCCCAGGCTACGAAAAGTCCGCCCGCAAGGTGGCGGAGAGACTCGGAGTTGAGCTTGTTGACATGCCGGGCTCAAGTTGTTGTGGCACCACGTACATGGAGACTCTCGACAGGAAGACCTCCCTCGCCCTCGCTGCCCGCAACATTGCGATAGCGGAGGAGATGGGTTTAGATATCGTCACGGTATGCAACGGTTGCACCGAGAACCTCACAAAGACTAACAAGGCGCTGAAGGAAGACCCCAAGCTCCGCGCCGAGGTCAATGAGATACTCGCCGAGACAGGGAAGCAGTTCAAAGGCACTGTAGAAGTGAAGCACTATGTTAGGATGCTCAAGGAGGACGTCGGCTTTGACAAGATCAGGGCAGCCTCCACAAAACCCTTCAAGGGACTCAGGGTCGGCGCCCACTACGGGTGCCACCTCCTCAAGCCAAGCGACGAGATGTTATTCGAAGACCCCAACGACCCACAGGTATTGGACGAGCTAATCCGCGCCACCGGCGCTGAGAGCATAGATTACCCGGGGAAGACAGAGTGCTGCGCTGGCCCCGTTATGGGCATCAGGGAGAAGGTGACGTGGGACGTTGGCATGGACAAGGTGGTTACCGTAAAGAAGTACGGCGATGCCATGGTAACATGCTGCCCCTTCTGCTACATAACCTACGAGAGGTGCCAGTTCATGACCGAGACTAACCCTAACTTCCCTGTAGTACACATCCCTCAACTTCTTGGCTTAGCCATGGGCCTATCAGCCGACGAGGTCGGCCTAGGCACCAACAAGGTGGACGCCAGTGGCTTGCTGGCGAAGCAGGAGGCCTAACTATGGAGAAGCTAAAGTTTGGCTTTTACTGGGCAGCCAGCTGCGGTGGCTGCGAGATCGCAGTCCTAGACGTTGACGAGAAGATCCTAGAAGTTATGCAGATCGCCGACATCGTCTTCTGGCCAGTTGCCATGGACGTCAAGTACAAGGACGTCGAGGCTATGCAGGATGGCTATATGGATGTCTGCTTCTTCAATGGTGGCGTACGCAACTCGGAGCAGGAGCACCTAGCCAAGCTGCTCCGCAGCAAAACGAAGTACATGGTCGCCTTCGGGGCTTGCGCCCAGCTAGGTGGTGTCCCTGGATTGGCAAACCTGAGCGACAGGAAGAGCATCTTCGAAAGGGTCTACCACACAACTGAGTCAACCGACAACTCAGCGGGGACAGAGCCTCAGACGAGGCATACTCTCCCCGAAGGAAGTTCAGAGATACCCGTCTTCTGGGAGTCAGTTAAGCCCCTAAACCAAGTTATCCCCGTTGACTACTATCTGCCAGGGTGTCCGCCGCCTCCCAAACTCATCTTCAACGCCGTGGATGCCATAGCGAAGGGGCAGCTCCCTCCCAAGGGTAGTATCCTCGCCCCCGAACTTGCTGTCTGCGATGAGTGTCCACGGAAGAAGGAGGAGAAGAAGATCGCTAGCATCAAGAGAATCATCGACTTCACCCCAGAGCCGGAGAAGTGCCTGTTGGAGCAGGGGCTTGTCTGCATGGGTCCCGCTACGCGGGGAGGATGCGAAGCCAAGTGCCTCGGGGCGAACATGCCCTGCACGGGCTGTGGTGGAGCATGCCCCGGTGCCATAGAGCAAGGCTCCGCTATGATAAGCGCCCTCTCCACGGTGCTCGGACTCGCGGACGAGAAGGGGGAGGGATACGATGTGGACGCGGTGGTATCGCAGCTGAAGGATCCGGTTGGAACCTTCTACAAGTACGCGCTACCCGCCTCAATCATCGGCAGGAGGATCAAGCAATGAAGACCATAACTATTGATCCCATCACGCGGCTTGAGGGTCACGGCAAGATCAGTATCTTTCTCAACGAGCAGGGGAACGTGGAGAACGCTTACCTCCAGATACCGGAGCTTCGTGGTTTCGAGAAGTTCTGTGAGGGACGTAGAGCGGAGGACATGCCCATAATAACGCCCCGTATCTGCGGAGTATGCCCAGTCGCCCACCACTTTGCAGCCACGAAGGCCCTTGATGCCTGCTTTAGCGTCGAACCCACCGAGACAGCGAAGAAGCTCAGGGAGCTCATGTATGTTGGCTACTACATCTATGACCACACCCTCCACTTCTACTTCCTGGGTGGACCCGACTTCGTCGTTGGTCCCGACGCCCCCGCCTCGGAGAGGAACATCTTCGGCGTCCTAAAACGCGTCGGCCTAGACGTGGGCAGGGAGGTGATAAAGCACCGTGCATACGGGCAGAGGATAACCGAGATAATCGGCGGAAAAGCGACCCACCCGACCTGTGGCGTCCCCGGCGGAATTAGCAAGGGTCTCAATGAGGAGGAGCAGCACAAGATTGAGGAGATGGCCCGGAGTAGTGTCGAGTTCGCAAAGTTCACCCTCGGGGTCTTCAACGATATCGTCCTCAAAAATAAGCAGTACGTTGAAATGATCCTCAGCGACCCTTACCGCCTCGACACCTACAACATGGGCCTCGTTGATTCAGACAACCATGTCAACTTCTATGACGGCGACGTACGCGTTACCGACCAACAGGGGATGGAGTTCGACCGCTTCCAAGCGGGTGATTACCTAGATCACATCGCCGAGCGCGTCGAGCCATGGACCTACAGTAAATTCACTTACCTTAAGAAGGTGGGATGGAAGGGTGTCACGGCTGGCCCGGAGAGTGGCGTCTACCGCGTCGGCCCTCTGGGGAGACTCAACGCTTCTGAGGGCATGGCGACTCCCCTCGCCAACGCCGAGTACAAGCGGATGTATGAGACACTCGGCGGGAAGCCCGTACAGTCGACTCTCGCCTTCCACTGGGCACGCCTCGTGGAGCTACTCTACGCAGCGGAACGCGCTGTCGAGTTAAGTATAGACTCAGCGATCTTGAAGACTGATCTGCGCAACCCAATCGGGAAACCTGGCGAGGGGGTCGGTGTTACGGAGGCTGCCCGTGGTACACTTTTCCACCACTATAAGCTCGACGAGGATGCCATGGTGAAGAAAGCGAACCTCATCGTCGCTACCACGAACAACTATGCAGATATCTGCTGTAGCGTCCGTGACGCTGCCAAGGGCCTTATAAAGGGCGGAGAGGTGAGCGACGGCCTCCTCAACAGGGTCGAGATGGCATTCCGCGCTTACGACCCCTGCTTTGGCTGCAGTACACACAGCCTACCTGGGGAGGGACCTCTTTCCGTTGAGATCATTGACACCAATGGCAGAATAGTGAAGAGACTCATTCGATGAGTTCATGATCCCCTCTTTCCTATATCCTTAAAACCGGGTAGTGAGTCTCAACATCTTCTTCACTCATCCCAGAGGAGTATTTCGTCTACCGTCGCCGGGGGCTACTGCTACTTCGTGGGCAAGTTATAGAGACGCGTGTGGGTCCAACTCGCAGAGAATATAACCCGTCAGACTCTATATCTCAACGATGCGGACTCTGGTGATCGGCGTAGGAAATCTTTTACGGACCGACGATGGGGTCGGCATTCACATCATAAACAGGTTAAGCAAGCTACACCCAGAAATCAACACATTCGACGCCGCAATGGGAAGCATCGAGATACTAGAGGCAATGATGGGCTTCGAACGCGTTGTTATCGTCGACTCCATTGAGACAGGTGTCGAGCCTGGTACTATCTATAGGGTCAACCTCGCAAGCGGTGAAAAACCACCGGTTATCACATATAGCCATGGCACGGACGTCCTAACAATACTCGAGCTGGGCCGCCAACTCTACGGTGAAGCTATGCCAAAAGACATCATCCTCATAGCTATTGAGGCTGAGGACACGATCACGATCGGCGACAAACTCACAAAAAAGGTACAGGAAGCCACAGACGATGTTCTCCAAGACATCTTAGAATATGCCAAATAAATCCAATAAGTGTCCATCAACACCTAAAAAAACAGTTCCTATCTATATGGTGAAACTAGGCTAAATAGGGCTTCAATAATGTGGTTTGAGATGGCCTGTCGCCTTAAACATTATTAACTGTATTAACGCCTTCAATTAACTATGGTCAAACTAGAAGGTTTCGACTTCCCAGATGATCTATACTACCATCGTGAGCACATGTGGATTAAGGTCGAGGGAGACAAGGTTCGAGTTGGTTACAACGACTGGGCACAGAAGGCAGCAGGTAAGCTCCTTAGCTTAAAGACCAAGCGCCCAGGTGCCCCTGTCGAGATGGGAAAGACCCTTGGCAGCATCGAATCCGGTAAATGGGTTGGTAGTCTCAAGGTCCCAATAACCGGCGAACTCGTCCAGCTCAACGAGGAGGTTCTCAAGACCCCAAACCTCATCAACAGCGACCCATATGGCAAAGGCTGGGTAGCCATAATCAAGCCCTCCAAACTACAAGACGAGCTAAAAACGCTGATTAGCGGTAAAGATACCGCGAAGCTAGAGGCGTGGCTCAAGGAAGAAAGGGTAAAGGCCAAGGCATAGGCGGATGAGATCATAGAGCACTGGCGTTTCCTAGACATGGGGTTCCCTGAACCACTTATAGCCCAAACCTTTTACGAATCCGTGGCTGAGGCAGTGGAGAGGGGATCTAGCCCCAACACCCTCATAATGCTCCAACCGGGAGCTCCCTACGCCTGCGTAGGCTATCACCAGGACCTCGAGAAGGAGATAGACCTGGACTACTGCCGCAAGGTCGGTCTCCCCATTATAAGGAGGAGCCAGGGAGGTGGCGCCACCTACCTCGATGGTAACCAGGTCTTCTACCAGATCATCGCTAAGAATACGACCGCTTATCCAACCGCCGTCGACGCCATGTTTCAGAGATTGCTAAGCGTCACCGTAGAGACCTATAAGCGACTAGGCGTCCCAGCTGAGTTCAAGCCTCTTAATGACGTGGTCGTCAACGGAAAGAAGATCAGCGGCAACGGCGCGAGTGTGAACGGTTCCACATCCATCATGGTTGGCAACTTCATACTCGATATGAACTACGACATGATGGCACGAGTCCTCAGGGTCCCCGATGAAAAGTTCCGTGATAAAATGGCGAAGAGCATGAGGGACTGGGTAAGCAGTTTCAATCGCGAGCTAGCCGACCCCCCCAACGGAGAGGAGGTAAAACGTGTATACGTGAAAACCTTCCAGGAGCTCCTCGGCGTCAAACTCACAAAACGGGAGCCAACCAAAGAGGAGTGGCGCATCTATGAATCCGAGACTAAGCCACGTAACATGAGCCATGAGTGGCTCTACATGGAAGCCCCATACTCCACTCGCAAACCAGGGAGGGCGGTAAAGATCGCCCACGAAGTCAAGATCATCGAGGCAGATCACAAAGCGGGTAAACTAATCCGCGTTAGGGTGGAGATGAGGGGAGAAGAGATCCTCGACATCAGGATCACTGGTGACTTCTTCTCCATTCCTAAGGAGGCGATCTTTCACTTAGAGGATTCTCTTAGGGGGAAGCGCCTCGACGAGGAAACGCTTCGATTAGTTATAGGGCGTTTCTACATGACAGAGAAGCCGGAGATGCCCGGCGTCGGGCCCGAGGATATAGTCCAGGCCCTGCTAAAGATCAGGGCCCTACTTTAGACTCATCCCGCGCGTGTGAGTGAATTAGAGCGCTGCCTCGGCTCGCTCCAGTTTCTCTAGTGATTGCTTTATTCTCAGGAGCCGTTCTTCGTACCTCTTCTCCTGGGCTTCTATTCCTCTCCTACGATCTTTGATCATATCATTGACTATGTCAGGGGCTGGACCGCCGATTGTTTTTCTCCTTATCAGATTCTGGCGCGGATCAAGTGCAGAGGAGAGCTCGTCCTTAGATACTGTGAGTCTTCTCCCGATCAAGTGCTCTGATGCCTCGGCTACCATTTTGGGGGTAATCTCCTCGGCCTTTTTCCCCTGTTCAAGAGCTTTGATGACGACATCGACTATTATGTCGTGGGCTTGTCGGAAGGATAGACCGTGGTTCCTGACGAGTGTATCAGCGAGGTCGGTGGCGGTTGTGAAGCCTTCTCTGAGATTTTTCATCATAATCTCCTTACGGGGTGTAACTGTGGCGACAGCGCCCGCCATGACTTTAGTGCTCCCAACAGCCGTGTCGAGAGCGACTGGCTCTAGCAGTATTTTGTCGACGGTGTTAGTGTATGTGACTCCCTTGACTGAGGAGACCGTCGCTACGAGGTTTCCGATGGACTCGGCCGAGTAGCCCTTGACGTACTCAAACACGAGGGGGTTCTTCTTCTGGGGCATTATGCTGCTCGTTCCGGCATAGGCTTCATCGAGGTCGATCATGTTGTATTCGTCACTGCTCCAGATCTGTAGGTCCTCTGCTAGTCGGCTGATCTGTGTCATGTGAATAGCTATCGAGGAGGCGAACTCGATGACATAATCTGTTGTGGCCACGGCGTCTATACTGTTCTCACAGAGGTCGTCGAAGCCAAGGAGTTCCATGGTTCTTTGGCGGTTGACGTCCCAGCTGGTTCCAGCGAGGGCGGCTGCGCCCATTGTGTTCAGATTTGTGCGTTTATAGACTCCTTCAAGGCGCTCGACTGTTCGGGCGGCGGCGTCTACATGGGCGAGGATGTAGTGGGCAAGCGTGACTGGCTGGGCCTGCCTTATGTGGGTGTAGCCAGGCATGAGTGTATCAATGTTTTCGGCCGCCTTCTCGGTAAGGCGTCTCTGGAACTCAATGACTGCGGATATGAGCCTCTCTGTTTGGTCCCTGAAGTAGATTCGACGCTGGGCGTGGCCGAGGTCGTTTCGGCTTCTGCCTATGTGCATCTTTCCCCCGACCTCGCCGACGCGTTTGATTAGGGCGGTCTCGGTTGACATGTATCCGACGAGGGAGGTGTCAGCCTCTGCGGCCTTCGCCACCGCTTTGACGCCTTCGAGGATCTTCTTTGCCTCTTTTTTTGTGATTATTCCCTGCTCGGCGAGCATGACTGTGTGGGCACGGTGGATGAGGACTTGGCCGTAGTAGCTAGCTACTTCGAAGCTCTTAGGGTTCCTCCTCCATGTGTTTAGCTCTGTGATCTCGGGTGCCTCAGCTTTTCTGGCTCTTCCGAATCTCTCCCAGTCGGGTTTGGGTGGTTGGCTCATATGCTTCGGGTAATGTTGGCGTGGGTTCTTTATATATGGTTAGAGGGGAGGGTCCTGTGGTCTCCATGCTCTTCGAGAAGAGGTATAGGGTTGGCGAGGTAGCACTCAACTACGCGGAGGGGCCGGATGCTGGGCCCCCTATGGTGCTGACTCACGGGTTGACGGATCGGTGGCAGTACTATCTGCTTATCATGCCATTCCTCATGATGAGGTGGCACGTATGCGCGCGCGCTCGAGCCCGCGGATAGAGTGGCCAAAACTGTGGAGGCGTTGAAGGTGATCCTCGCCCTCTGGTCGGAGGAGAGCGTCACCCACCACGGCAGGTTCTACGACCTTGAAGGGGCTGTGCTTCTCCCGAAGCCTGTACAGGCTCCCTATCCGAGGCTCCTATTCGGGAGTCAGGGGAGAAGGATGTTGAAGATGACTGGAAAGTACGGTGATATCCTCTATGTACCACCATGGGCTCAGGCGAAGACTACAGAGATAATAACAGATGTGAAGGAGTCCTCGGAGAAGGCGGGAAGAAAGGCGCCATCTTTGATGCTTGGCACAATGGACTCGAGAACGTACAACACCTCTGAGTACGCGAAGGAGATCGAAGCAGCAGCCAAGATGGGAGCAGAGTATTACACAATCGCATTCCCAAGAGAGGACCCTGCCTCAATGAGCAGATTCTCAGACGAGGTCATGCCTTCCTACCGATAACTCTCATTAATTTAATTGGAAAAGCACGTATCCCACACGCAACCAAGATTCACGTAGATACACAAATGTATCTAAGTTGATGAAGTAGTCAAACACTTTTTAGTTCTTGTGGCGAACGAAAGACCTCATTCAACATTCCTATAAAATACACTCTAGCCTTTGCGTCCAATGCGCGCGCCACAGCAGTCATTCCAGTTTCATATTCAATTTATCCATTTGCTTTTCAAATTTGACCAATTGTCTCCGAGATTCCTTAAACATTATTATCCAAAATATGAACTCATTTATGTTTTTTGGTGAGGTAAATAGTTCTCCTATTTCCCAATTTGAAAATTTTTTATTTATCCCATAATTTTGTTTCAACACATTCTCAAGATCTACTATATAGTCTTCAAAGCATTTTTTCTTATCTCCTTTACACTCTATGCAGTAATTATTAATCTCGTACCAATTTGGAAGATATTCAATTATGGAGTAAACATTAGAAATATTGTCGTAAACTTTTTCCCCTTCCGGCGTTAACTCCCATAACTCACTTTCAATATTTTTTACTTTAACTGTACTATTCATTTTAATTAATCCAGACTCAGTCAGTCTTTCTATCGCATTATAGAATGTTTGAAGTGCAGGAAGAGTCTCTTCTGAGCATATTTTATGTTCTTCGGCATATTCATGCATCTGTGTTGCAGATAGATATTTTTCGCTTTTCCCCAATATGACTATAACAAGTTGGTCACCCTGGTTTTTAGGGAAAGACATGAGATATCCATTTCAATAGCTTATCATAACCTTTTCCAATTTTTTTAAAAAATTGGGACGTGAAAATTATTTAATTATTCTTTAATTTTTTTTAAATATTATGAGTTGGGTTGCATCAAATGGAGTTGAAAAAATGCAACCTGAAAGAGAAAGCGGAGCAGAAATACTCACCATCTATTTTGCAAAGTGGTGTGGAACCTGCAAGAAGGTAGTGCCAAACCTAAGGATTTTGGCTGAGAAAGCTGGACTTTCGATCCAGCTAATTGACGTGGATGACCCTGACAACCGAAGCCTCTGCTCGCATGTGAGATGGGTGCCTTACATTGAGCTTAATGGTACCGAGCTTAGCATCCAGGAGTTTCTCCAGCTAGTCTCCGAGCTTGCCAAGAAGGGGGAGTAACTTTGACGAACCATGACGATCGTGTGTCTATTGACGAAGATCCATCCTTAATCATTCGACCCGGTGAAGGTCGTGGACTCGACTTCGTAAAGCTCACCGAGTTGAATAAGAGGACGGGTGTAATAGCTGCTGGAGTTCTGAGGTTCGCCCTATCTGAAATGTTAGCGAATTCTCTCGACACCGATGCCAAGCATATTAAAATCTCATTAAGTCAGTGCAACGATTTCTATCTACTATCCGTTGGTGACGACGGCTCGAAGGTTTTAGCTGAAGCCGATGTCAGGCTGCTATTCGACTTCGCTAATAACGCCTCCTCGAAGCGAGGGATTTACCGAGTGCAGAGGGGGGCTCTCGGTAACGCCCTTAAATGCATATTCGGATATAGTTACTCTATAGCTGAGTCTCTAGAGCTTGTGCCTCGCGACATCCTCGTTAGAAGCCATGGCGTTGAGTACATCGTCAAGCTAAAGCCCGATCGAGTTCGTGAGGTAATTGATTCGGATATTATTATTGCGAGTGTCCCTGACGATGGGTACAATACATTTGTCGTAGGTTACCCTAATGCATCATTCACAGCGTTTGTGGAGGAACTCGTCAACCTAATCACGTCAACATCTATCATCAATCCCACTCGGGAAGTACAATACGACATCTTGGGAAATTCAGGGAGCCTCGGTGAGGCACGACAATCAGAAGTCCTCACTGGGTACACTTCGGTTCTATGGTATAGGGAACAGGAGTTTACGGCACTGTTCCACGATTTTCTGAGGGCGAACCCTCGGCTCACACTGGCTCACTTCATATCGATGTTCAAGGGCTACTCGGGTAGAGAGCGACAAGCTGAAATTTTGCAAGCTCTGAACGCTGGTTTGGATCATGATTCAGGTAATGCGGGGAACCCGCAATTTTTAGCAACTTCTCCGATCTCATCGCTTCGACCAAAGGATGTGAAACTTCTCTACTCTCTGATGAGGGCAGGATCCAATCCCTTGTCTCCGAGAAGTGTTCCCTCGTCCCTCGGTATGGTCGGTAAGGCTACCCTAGAGGGTGCCTGCGCAAATATGGGTTGGAGGGGTGTCAAGTACGGGTATTCCACGGAGACCTATGCCGGAGAGGTAGTTAGCTTCCCATACTTAATCGAGGTGGCTGTGTTTGACAGAGCCACTGATGATATTCAGGGGTTGAAGATCTACCACTGCGTCAATTTCATGGCCTCCACGGAGAAGATCTTCTCAGCTATCTATAGCGTCGAGCATCACCTCGGGCTCGTCGGCATCAAACAGGACTCCCCAGTCACAATAGTATTACACCTAGTCTCCCCAAGGGTGGAGTGGCTCAACTATGCCAAGAGTGGCATGTATGTCGAGGGGTTCAATAACGCACTTAAGAAGCTACTCAATAAGGTGCTACCGATCCCGAAGACGCCTAAACTGTATAAGCAGAAGCCTCCGCCACCACCCAAGTCCTGGGTTCCACGTGGGAAAATTGGTAAACCGAGATACGAGTGGCATTTGTCGATGTTTGCTGGTGAGATCCTACGAATCGACGAGGGCAATAAGCGGCGTATGAAGTACTCCCCACGCGGCTGGATCTACATCCTTGAGGGGCTAGGTAAGATCCACAAAGGAGAATTCCCAAAGGTAGGGCGGGCACTCACAGACTGCAGAAAGATTGGTCTGCTACCGATTGACTTCTTCGCCGAGGACCAGGACGAGACACGCAGATTCTCTGCGCTACACGACGCCCTAGACCCGAGAAGCGTATTATCCGGAGCGATGTGTCAACTTCAGGAGACTCTTGATGGGCTCGCGTCTCAAACAACCGATTACTGGCGTGATGAAAAGTACTTCGTGATGATGTGCGTTGAGAAGGGAGACATAAGGGGCCTCTTTGAACCCATATGCAACGAGTATTATATACCCATAGTGTCGAGTAAGGGCTGGTCACCGCTGAGACTCCTCGACAACATAGTCAAGCTTAGCATGCGGGCTGAGTCAAAGGGCCTAACACCTGTATTGCTCCTTTTCTATGATCATGATCCGAAAGGTTTGAAGATCACTAAGCTTTTCCGGGGCAAACTTGGGGAGATCAGGAGAGCTACCGGATGGGACCCGAAGGGCCTGATCATCGAGCGGGTCGGCTTGAACAAGGAGGACATCGACAAGTACAATCTCACTTGGATCGAGAACCTCAAGTCGAGCAGCGGACGCGAATCACAGGACGCTGAATACATCTCGGCCTTCGGTAGGAGGAAATGCGAGTCGAACGCCCTCTTCAGAAACGACGAGACCTTGAAGGCGGCTGAGGACATTTGCCGCCACGCCATAGAGAAATACTATGGCAAAGATGCTCTCCGTAGATTCAAAGATAAGGAGAAGTCTCAGCGTGAAAACCTTGTAAGAATTTACAATGACCCAATTTGGAAAACTTTCGACAATAAGATAGATGGCATAATAAAGACATTGCCGGAAGCAGTTACCACCCCCGAGATTCACACCATGAAGATTTCTAAGGAGGTCGAGATCGATGTGTATATCGATGAGAGGTACTTTGGTTCCTGCCCTAGGTGTGGTGCAGACTTTAACTACGACTCGTCGATGCTAAATCGCCTGATGCGTTGTCGGCGATGCTATGCTCCTATGCGCCTGAGACAAAGGTTAAACTAGATATTTCTAACTGTAAATTTTCTTCTAATGAAAAGGCTTTTAAAGTGTTTTCTTTGGCGGGTTTATATGTCGCTGTTTCAATGTCCGTTATGTGGCAAATTCAATAGTTACGCGAGATATGACCCCCGTAGCTTCGACGACGATATCTATGGAGCCGACGTCTCGGGGCGGGGTGGTTCTCAGCAACTTCCTTGAACACGGCCTCACAGCCCTCCCTGGGTTTGATCACCCACCCGAATTTTTTATCGGGTAGGAACTCCACGATACACAGTTTCTCTTCCAATTTGTATCGCGGAAGATGCACCAAAGGGAACCGTTTAAAAGCTTTACTACTTTGCGCGCCTGCCCGCCTTCAACTTCTTCATACACGAGGTAGAATATGTTGATGCGTATAGAAAATGTCTAAATCTTTCGTATAAACAAATTTCCCCGCCGCGCGCGTATATTTTATCAATTTAATTAATCGACAAAGTTAACATTTTTTCGAAAAATCACGGTTGGGACGTAATTTAACATAAGCTTCAAATTCCTTCTCATTTAAAACCATCAATTCTCTATATTTATCGAGAACTTCATTTGGTGTTAAGAATTCAATAGATTTTATTGAGCCCTGCGCGCGCGGGAAGATCGTCTGCTTCTTTCAAAGCGCGCAGAAGTTCAAAACGAGGTACGCGACGTTTGGCTTCCAGCACGAGGCGCACCTCGACGAAGGCGCTATGTGGCCGGTCGCCTTCGCGGTGAAGAAGTTGACCACTGCCGAAGATGCGAAGATCGCCGCGCTCGTGAAGAAAGCGGTGAGCTGACCACTAGGCCTCCAATCGGGAATCCGGCTTACCCTTAGCGGGCAGACTTCTCATCGGCGTACCCGTGCACGCCATTATCAATGATAACAATACTTACTAATAACTGAATATAAAATTCAGAGGAATGCTTTACACTGTAGCTTAGACTGGCAAAGCTAGATTAGCGAAAAGAGTGAAAAAAGGGTTTTGAACGAGAGGATATATCATCGGCTCATATTGCATGATGAACCATCTCATTGTTGAAAAACCTAAACGCAATATGAGAACCGAGTTCGTACCTTAAACGATCCCCATTCTCAGCTGGGGTTGTCTATCCTCCAGTGTATCCCTGACCTGAGGAAATGATAGTCATCGGTTCGCTTCATAGTGGCCGGGAGAGTGGTCCCTTCGCCTCTAATGCCCTCCCACTTCCCGGTGCCTCCGACAAACTTGTATAATTCACGGCCTCTCGCGTACCACCAGACGTTGACAAGCCAAGACATGTCGCCGTCCGAGTCCGTATCTTCGAGCAGCATCACATCGGAGAGCCTCTCTCCGCCACTCCACACGGTCACACCC
>JBGPRA010000006.1:0-27098 GCA_041489375.1 Bathyarchaeia archaeon
AGGAAAGTGAAGAACTCCTTACCCCCCTTTAGGTGTTTGAACTGCTCGTATCCCTGCCGATAGAGAAGGTCTTCGCTGTGGGCGACGTAGGACGAGTCCGTGACCTGCATGGCGCAAAGGCTGAATCTGCTATTTGTTGGTCCGAGGCTGTAGAACTTAACGAGCATCTCCTTACCCTTCATACAGCCGTCCATGATTCCAAGGATCTCCTTCAGCCCCTCGTCACGGTTTATGGTGTTGATGTTCTTACTCAACCTCATCGCCGGTGGGGTGAGGACCTTAGTGCTCCCAATGTCCCGTGCAAGGTCGTAGAAGCCGTCGAAGTGGATGGTGTATCCCTTCATCTTCAGAGGCGCTTCCTCCCCCCTCTCTAGGGCGAGTTCCCTGACATGGGCAATGTTCTCAGGTGATTCACCGAGAACGATGACCCTCGCTGGTTTGCAGAACTTGACGAACCCGTCTAGCTGATCAATCACATGCTGGTTGCCGAGACCTTCAAGATTCTCTAGGCTCAACTTGTCCAGGACCTTACCAAGGGCACCCGGGATCAATATCTATCAAAAGAGGTTACGCGCATCACCGATAAGTGTAACGGTCACCTTACCCATGAGTGAGTTTTCATTTTCGTTTGTTCGCTGCTTTTATGTACGCTAAAGCCAAAACAGGTGTGACTCTGGAGCGCTTAATCCTCACCTTGTCATGTAGATGAGTCTCGGGAAATGCTCATTGAATGATCGCTGTGGGTACGCGCACGCCATTTCGCGAGGTCTTTGGTGCTATGAATGAAATAGCTGGCCATGTGAGAAGTGTTTTAAATAGTAAATCTTCATGAATATCGCGCGTGAGCGAGGATCATTCGCTCAGAGAATCCATATTCATCTTCTTACCTACTGATAGGAAGTCGAAGAACCCGATTGTCGCCACTATGATTGCGACAGCAATGGCGATTACAATGGGGTCTAGATAAATTTCCGCCATGTAATGGAAATTATCCGATAAGCTATATAGCGTTTTGGAGCATCACTAGCAACGGTTAAGACTGAATGCGCGCCTTGTTCATGGATCATCATGAGTGAGAAAGGTATACTATCCAGGTTCTGGCTTTGGGAGCTGACGCGTCCCGCCTTCGAGGACTGGCTCGCCAACGACCCCGCACCCGTCGTTATCATCGGCATCGGCGCAATCGAGCAACACGCCGTCCACCTCCCACTGGGATGCGATAGCATAGGCATCGCCAAATTCGTACACGACGTCGCGGAGAAGACGAACAGCGTCTGCCTCCACCCCACGTGGGCAGGCTACTCGCCGCACCACATGGAGTTTGCGGGCACAGTCACATACAGCCACGAGACGCTCCTCAGCATCCTCCTCGACACAATTAAGAGCCTCGCTTACCACGGCGTGAAGCGCTTCATCATCATCAACGGCCACGGCGGCAACGAGAACATAATGAAACTCGCAGCCCAGATAGCGAAACGCGAGTACCACGTAATGGTCGCGACACCTGAAGGGCCCCGGAACACCGAGTTATCCAAGAAAATCAGGGAGAGGATGCAGAGGTACTACGAGGTCCACAGCTGCGCCAGGGAGACCAGCTACGCACTCAACTACTTCCCCGAGCTAGTCGAGATGTGGCGCCTCGAGGGCTGGGAGAACCCGACCCTCATCCCCGACTACCTACTCGAGTTCCTCAACCCCGATCGACCCGACTACGAGATAGTCAGCCAGATATTCAACGCCAGCGTCGGCCCCGACACTCACGACATCACAAAGACGGGGCAGTACAGTATCAACGATCCCCGTACCGCGACTAAGGAGGAGGGAGAGGCCATGGCGGTGGAGGCGAACCAGTTCCTCATCGACTTCATAAACACTTGGAAGAAACTACCAATACCACCCGCTTACAGGGACGAATGCGATTGTAGTGACCCTGATTGCCACGAAGAGCACGGTGACGACTGCGGATGCGGCGGAGAGGGACCCTGCCATGACCACAAAGACGGTGATGCTTGAGGAGCTCACCTGGCCCCTCGTGGAGAAGGCGCTGAAAGACGGCTACAAGACCATACTCGTCCCAGTCGGCTCCATAGAGCAGCATGGCCACCACCTCCCCCTGGCAACGGACACTCTCCTAGGTGAGGTGCTGACGAAGCGGCTCGCTGAGAAGATGGGCAAGACCCTGGTGGCGCCGGTGATCCGCCCCGGCTGCAGTGTCCATCATATGGCATTCCCGGGTAGCCTCGACATCAGCCCAGCCACCCTCATGAGCGTAATCAGGGACGTCTGCTTCAGCCTCGACCATCATGGTTTTGAGAACATAATCTTGATCCCCACCCACGGTGGGAACTTCGCACCCGTCGCTACCGTTACTCAAGAAATCGCGCCAAAGCTGAAGGCTAATCTCATTGTTATGGGAGACCTCATGGGCCTCATCGGAAAGATGCAGGAGGCAGCCGTCGAGATGGGTATTTCGCGTGAGGCCGTTGGGGGCCACGCCTGTGCTGGTGAGACGAGTATAATGCTCGCCTACCGCCCCGACCTAGTCAGGATGAAGGAGGCGAAGCCCGGCTACATAGGCCCCTTCACAACCATGTACCAGAGGAAAGGGTTCAAGGCCGTAAGTCCTACTGGCGTTATGGGTGATCCCCGACCCAGCACTAAGGAAGCTGGCGAGCTCATGATTGAGAAGATTACAGAGATGTACCTCACTGCCATAAAACGCGAGCTAGGATAACAACTTTCTAATAAAGCGGAATGGGGGACAAAAAACCCCTCAGTGAGATGTCTCTAGAGGTTTGACTCTATCTTCTTCGCCTTCGAAGGTGTGAGGACCTTCTGCTCCTGCTTCTGGAGCTCGCTCTCCTGCATCATGTGCTTGAGGTTCCAAGCTGTGACGCTGGGGAGGCCCCAGAGAGCGATGAAACCGAGCGCGTCGCCCTGGTCGTACTTCGTGTTGATGTCGAAACTCGTCAGGTTATAGTCGTACAGACTGAACTCGCTGTTCCTCTTAACCGGCTTCGCTGTCCCCTTGTGGAGCTTCATCGTCACCCACCCCGTTACCTTCTCCTGCGTACTGTTGATGAAAGCCTCTAGGTCCTGTTTGAGTGGATCTACCCAGAGCCCTTGGTAGGCGAGGACTGTCCACTTGTGGTCGATCTCCCTCTTCATCAGCATCTGGTGGATTGTGAGAACCATCTTCTCGAGGTCCTTATGGGCTGTGAGTATAATCTCAGCGGCTGGGGTCTCGTATGTCTCCCTGCTCTTGAGGCCGACAGTACGATCCTCCATGTGCTCAATTCGGCCAATACCATGTAATCCACCCTTCTCATTCATTTTCTGGAGGATGCTAACAGGGTCCATCTCGACCGCGTCGATGCTCACAGGGACACCCTTCTCGAAGCCGATTGTGACGTACTCAGGCTCGTCGGGTGTGTCCTTGATCTCCTTTGTCCACTCCCATATCTCCTTGGGAACCATCTTGTCAGGGTACTCGAGGACACCGCCCTCGATGCTGCGACCCCATAGGTTCTGGTCGACGCTGTAGGGGGAGTCAACTGTTACAGGGACGGGGATGTCGTGCTCCTTAGCGTAGACTATCTCACCGTGGCGGTCGAATTTCCATTCGCGGACCGGCGCTATTATCTTCGTCTTCGGACTGAGTGCCTTGATCGTGATGTCGAACCTGATCTGATCGTTGCCCTTGCCGGTACAGCCATGAGCCACCGCATAAGCATCTTCCATCTCAGCGACCTCAACCATTTTCTTTGCGATAAGCGGCCTACTGATGCTGCTACTGATCGGATAGGTGTCCATGTATAGGGCGTTCGCTTTTATCGAGGGGAAGACATACTCAGAAGCGAATTCCTTCTTCACATCCATTGTGTAAGCGTTGACAACTCCAAGGCTCCACGCCTTCTCCTCTATCTTCTTCAAGTCATCCCCCTGTCCAACGTCCAAGGTAAGGCTAACGACGTCGCTCTTGTACTGTTCCTGAAGCCACTTGAGCATGACAGAGGTGTCTAGGCCGCCGCTGTACGCGAGAACGATCTTCTTATTGGCCATACGGGTTCCTCTATGAGATATCCGTATGGGATTGGGGCAAACATTTATACATTACGACATAAACGCATTAAATTAATATATAATCGTTCCAAATAGAACGATAAGTACTAACTCTGCTTTACGGGTTCAACTGGTTCCTGCGAGGGCTTTGGTTCTTCGGTTTTCGTTACTCTCGTGATTCTTTCACGTTCAATTCGAGCCCTGAAGAACATCGCCCCGATGATGCCACCAATGAGTAGACTCAACATCGCATAAATATCAGTAAAAGCGCCCTCGACCACGATGTTGTAGATGAACTCGAAGATGTAAGCCAGTACAGCCGTCACCGTACCTGTTTGGATGAAGTCTTTTCCCCTAACCCTCGCAACTAGGTAGCCTCCTAGGAACCCACCAGCTAGGTGGGCAGCAAGGTATATGTTCATTATTAGGCTATAGAGTGGCTCCCGATCAGCGAGGCTGAGGCCACCGTACATCAGTTGTAGTATTTGTGAGGTCATAAGTACAACACCGAATGCGAGGGCAGCGCCTGCGAGGTAGTTCCTGAAATCACGCTGACTTTTCAAGACGCTTCACCTGATAGGGAAGCCAACCAATATTTAACCTCCCGTGGAGAATAGGCGTCAAGTTCTTATCTCCTCCCCCATATCTGCTTCTGACTCTAAATGGCGTCTGCTGAACGGTCACCGAAGTTATTCGACTACTTCGCCGGAGCAATTTTGACTAATGGGTTGGGAACGATGGCGATCTATCTGGCCGCCTTTGAACCCTTCTTCCAGAACCTGCTTATACCCCTCTGGTGCCTTGCGGCCGCAGTTTCAACGTACCTCGTATGTATGAGGACCACAAAAAATCATTTATTAACGGGAGTCAAGGCTGCCGTTGTCTCCATCGCCTTGGGTGTAGTCATGGTACCTGTAATGCAGGGATTCGAAATCAGTAGTCTCGTCCTCATATTCGTATGCTTCCTCATCGGGAGTATAATCGGTGCTTATTACGCACTGAGAGAACAGTTGAAGAGAAAGAAACAGACAGTGATCCCCCAATCAACCGTTGAACCTTAAACTTAAATCACCACCTGAACGCATTACTAGCGGCGCAGGGCTTGTACTACGACGTTGAAATAACCCCCGAACTAGAGGCTGAATACATAGAGAAAGTCGCCCAGAAGATACACGAGTATGAAATGGAGACTGCGGCAATCCTACTCCTTGAGGGCAGCAAACCCCTCGTCTGGGTCGGCGGAGAGATGGGTCGATTCTTCATCTCGCCCTTCATCCCCATCATTAGCGATAAATGGGGAGTAACTAGCGAGAAGTTCTTCCTTGTTTTCGAGAAGAGAGAGAACATCGAGAAGCTCCTCAAGCGGATCGAGCAACTAACTCAGGAGGCTGATGATAAAAAGAGAGCCGAGAAGAATGCAGCCAAGGAGAAGAAGAAGCAAGAAGAATCCGAGAAGAAGGAAGCTGCTCCTACACCCACATCAGACGCCGTACTACCTGACACCGAAAAGAAAGGATGGCGAAAGTACCTCCCATTTTAAACCATTACGAGAGATATCAAGAGACCTTTCAGAAACCTTTAATGCTGATATCTACATCACATTTCAGAATCGCGATGCCTACCCTCAAAAAACCAATAGAGGAAATGCAGTACATTCTCGCGACCGACGTCGGTAGCACCACAACGAAAGCCCGATTCTTCCACAAAAAGGACGGTGTCTGGCGCTTCTACGTCGCTGGCGAGGCACCAACAACAGTTGAAGCCCCCTACGAGGACGTCACACTCGGCGTTCAAAACGCAGTGCGTGAGGTCGAGGAGCTCACAGGACATAAGCTCCTTAGTCCAGACGGCAGCGGCCTCATCCTCCCGTATGACGGGAAGCAGGGCGTAGACTTATACTGCACTACTAGTAGCGCAGGAGGAGGCCTCCAGATGATGGTCGCCGGCCTCATCAAGAACATGACAGCCGAGTCCGCAAACAGAGCCGCACTTGGTGCAGGCGCTATTGTTATGGACGTTATCGCCCGCGACGACGGTAGGCAGCCATACCAAAAGATACAGCGCATTAGGAATCTCCGCCCCGACATGATTCTACTAGCAGGAGGCACCGACGGTGGTGCAGGACAGCATGTCATGGAGATAGCGGAGCTCATTAAGGCTGCCGAGCCAAAACCCCGCCTTGGCGCAAGTTACTCCCTCCCAATAGTCTACGCAGGTAACAAATCTCTCAGGGAGGAAATTGCCAAGCTCTTCAAGGGCGAGTTCGCGCTCACCTGCGTAGATAACATCCGCCCCGTTCTCGAGCAGGAGAACACCGAACCTGCGCGCCGCGCCGTTCACGAGTTATTCATGGAGCACGTCATGAGCCACGCCCCTGGCTACAATCGATTAATGAAGTGGACAGACGTCCCCATCATGCCAACACCCGCTGGAGAGGGCATGGCGATTCAGCTCATCGCCGATACATTCAAAATCAACGTCCTAGGTGTCGGCCTCGGCGGAGCCACGACAAACGTCTATAGTATCGTCGAAGGCCGATTCGTACGAAGCGTCTCCGCCAACTTGGGTATGAGCTATAGCGTCACTAACGTCATGAAGGAGGCAGGCATCCCGAACATTATGCGGTGGATCCCCTTCAAGATCGAGGAGGAGGAGGTCGCTAGTCGCTTGATGAATAAGATGATCAGGCCAACAACCATTCCCCAGACGCTGGAAGACCTCATGGTCGAGCACGCTGTCGCCCGCGAGGCACTGAGACTCGGACTCCAGCACCACCGCACTATCGCGACGCGCCTCAAAGGTGTCCAGGTGCAACGCACAATCAGCGACATGTTCGAGCAAGCCATCGAGGACAGCTACGTTAAGATGATGACAATAGAGGTGATCGCCGGCACAGGTGGGCTCCTCAGTCACGCGCCACGACGCGTCCAGCCTATGCTCATACTCAGTGACGCGTGGCTCCCCGAGGGAGTTACCAGAATGTTCCAGGACTCAGTATTTATGATGCCCCATCTGGGTGTCACGAGTACAGTCTACCGCGACGCCGCCTGGAGCATCTTCGACAAAGACTGTCTGGTTAGGATAGGGACAAGTATAGCAGCGGCTGGCACCAATAAACTCGGCGAGCACTGCATGACTGTTGAACTCACAATGCCTGACGGAAAGGCCCAAAAGGAAGATATGAACTTCGGCGATATCAAGCTAATACCTCTATCTGAAGGGCAAGAGGCCAAGGCAGTCATCACCCCAGCCAAGACATTTGACGTCGGGGAAGGACCCGGCAAACCCAAACAAGCCACAGTCATAGGCGGTATCGCAGGCATATTGCTCGATGCGCGTGGCCGCCCACTCTATCTGCCCGAAGACGACAATCAGAGACGTGACCTACTGTACAAGTGGTTCACCTCACTCAAGTTGTACCCCGAGGACCCCCTCAAGGAGCTGGTGAAGTAAAATGACAACAAAGAAGATGCACGAAGCCCAGAAGCAGGAGAAGAAAGAAGACGAGCAGAGCGGTGAAGCCCACGCCTACACACCCGGTCTCAAAGTCAAACGCGCAATGACCATCGACAAGCTACGACGCCTCCCCATACCTGGAGAGGTACTTCACAAGATCGGGGACAAGGTAAACTACGACACAAAGGTCGCGAGAACTGAGATCAGCGGGGATCCAGAGATTGTCAAGGTCGCAATGATCCTCGGAGTCGAGGCAGAGGACATGAGCAGGTTCATGCTAAAAAAGCCTGGCGACAAGATTAAGGAGGGCGAGAATATCGCCTTCTACACCGCACTCTTTGGCTTGATAAAGAAGAACGTTCCCAGCCCCAAGAGCGGAACAATTGAGTCCGTCTCTGAGGTCACCGGCCAGGTCATAGTCAGGGGGGCTCCCATCCCCGTCGATGTAGACGCCTACCTTCCGGGGAAGATCGTGGAAGTCGTTCCACGCGAGGGGGCTGTCGTCCAGACTTACGGTGCCTTCATACAGGGCATCTTCGGGATCGGCGGAGAGACTCACGGCGAAATCAAAGTAATCGTCGCTAGTAACAGCGAAGAGATCACCCCAGACAAGATCGGCACAGACTGCAAGGGAAAGGTCCTGATCGGTGGCAGCCTCGTGACCCTTGATGCCATGAAGAAAGCAGTGAAGGTCGGTGCATCGGTAATCGTCGTTGGCGGAGTACGCCACCAGGATCTTACAACATTCACTGGTCAGGAGATTGGTGTCGCTATCACGGGTCAGGAGGAGGTAGGCATCACCCTCATCATCACCGAGGGATTCGGAAAGATGAACATGAATGCCACCACCTTCAAACTCCTCACAAGCTTCGAGGGCCACCTCGCATGCGTAAACGGCGCCACCCAGATCAGGGCGGGTGTCCTGAGGCCTGAGATAATAATCCCCCACGAGGAGAAGGAGGCGGAAAAGGCCGACTCTTTCGCGATGGGTATGGTCCCCGGGACCCCCGTAAGAATCATCCGCCAACCCTACTTCGGCGCTATCGGCGTCGTAAACAGCCTACCTGTCGAACTTCAAGCGTTGGAGTCTGAGAGCCTGGTGCGTGTACTCACCGTAAAGCTCCAAGACGGAACGATTGCAACTGTCCCTAGAGCTAACGTCGAGATAATCGAGGAATAACCCTCCCGATCTCACTTTTTTATTAATTTTTCATCATCGATATACCAGTCCTTATACCTTTTTGTTAGTAAACCAGTTATCCTATTGCACTATCATTTGGTCTATGAAGAAATCTCTTGGAGTCGGGACATACGCGTTACCCTCCCCTGTCTGGGTTGTGGGAACATACGATGCGGCGGGGAAACCAAACCTCATGACAGCTGCTTGGGGAGGCATATGTAACTCTCGCCCCCCTTGCATCTACGTGAGCCTCCGTAAAGCAACGTACAGCCATGGGAACATCATGGCTCGGAAAGCCTACACGGTAAGCATACCCTCAGAAGATTATGTGAAGGAGACAGACTGGATAGGAATCGCCTCAGGGCGTGACACAGACAAATTCACGACAACGAAGCTAACTCCCGTAAAGGGATCAACCGTAGATGCACCCTACGTTGATGAATTTCCCGTTGTAATTGAGTGTCGCGTCAAGGAGGTTATGGAACTCGGCCTCCACACACAATTCATTGGCGAGATCATGGAAGTTAAAGCTGAAGTCGAGGTCCTCAATGCCCAGGGAAACTTCGATATTGAGAAGGTAAGGCCTATAATCTTTACCCCCAGCGCTGGCACATACCATGGGGTAGGGAAGAAGATACAGGACGCCTTCACTACGCGGGAGTTTAAAAAGTAAGGTTAGGCCCCGCTGGCACTATAGTAGATGGCGTTGAATAGCATCCTGAAGGTGCCGCGCGCTTGGTTTCTAAAGTGTGGCGGGAACCCAAAGAGGATCACCCTACCCCTACCGACGGGGAAGTCGGCGACTGCTGCGAGCCCTCTAAGGTACTTCTCCCCAAGAATCCATCCACTGAGTAGGGGGTTCGCCTCCGGGTACTTCGCCACCTCGTAGTCCTCCTTCACCTTGAAGGCGGGTCCTGATATGAAATAGACCGCTGCCTCCCTTGGGTACCCGTAAGCTATGGGGTGTGTTTCGTCAAGGGTCACCTTGAGTATGCTGCCCGGGATGTAGAACTCCTGCTCCTTCAGTCCCTCAAGTGGGTTCTCGGCCTCCACCATCAGGTCCTTGATGGCGAAACCTGATGCCTTATTGAGTGTAATGACGCTGCCGCCCTCACCTAGGAAACCGAGAACGGCTTTTGTCCCCTCCTCACCGAGGCCCATACGATAAATTGGCTCGTATCGCTCAGGATCGGCACCCTTTACCGCCTTTACACCATCAACGATTTGATCCCGACCGAGATCCGGGAAGATCAAGACATCGACTTTATCAGCTAAACGACCCTGCCTGACATCCTGAGGACTCAGGGATTGGTACTCAAACTCGTATTCCTCCAGAACCATCCTTAGCCAGCCCTCATCAGCATTGGGCATCCACGCCTTGTAGACACCAACCCTCGGCTTCACCACCTCGAAGGACACATCAGGGAGTTCTTCGACGCCATGGAAGTCAACGCCGAGTAGCGACGCTTCCTTCATCAGTCGCTCAGCTTCTTTTCCGGATTCAAGGACGAATGCCCCAGGCTTCAACTCCCCCGACTTATGCTCCTCCCATCCCTGCGTCCTATACAGCTTGATACCCTTCTGAAGCAGGAAGTTAGCGGCCTTTGTTGATGCGAGGAGTTCGGAGGGGAACAAGTACCATGGCTTACCTGGACTGTGGACGGTTCCCTTAATCTTCGTAGGTTTCAGTGGCTTTGCGCTGTATTCGAATTTGTCCTTTACCTGGACCACATCGACCCCCATCTGGAGTCCAAGAGTCTGCGCCGTTACGTCGTATGGGACTTCAGGTGGGTCATCCGGATTCTTCCTCAGATCGGGGTAGATCTGCTTTTCCAATAAAGTCTTTGCGAACCGACCATAAGGCTGGGCGAGTGGGATGACAATACTCCCTTCAGGGTACAGTATACCGTCGGCTTTGAAGGACTCTGACGCCTCGTATAAGCGCACATCCCCTATCCTCAGGACCTCCAACAACTCATTGGTGGCACCAAGATCGGGTTGCTCCTTGGGGACAACGAAGGCGAACGGGCTATTCTCGGGGCTAAGAGCCCTCCTGCCAATCTCTAAGCTTCCCCTCAGCCAACGCTTCCTGTGCTTAGCTGCATTCCCTAACAGAGCCATAGCTGCGATGAATTCGTAATCAACAATGTCTCGAAGGCTCCACCTCCCCCCTTTCCAAGGAACGACGTGGTTCCACCGTGCCTCCCTCGGCTTAAACCCACGCTCACCCTCGAGCTCCTCAGGCTTAACCTCAACAGGGCTCGCGATATCGACGCTAGCCGCCTCACTGAGAATACGTATCCCACCATGATAATGCTGGTATGCTCTAGCAGGAGTCCAGCCATCGAACTCCCAGTGGGTGTTCACGCCCGACTTCCCAGCCGTGGTCAACGCGTCAGCCATCGTCAACCCCATGAAGCTGGTCCCACTCACTATCACGGGGTCCACGTTAGGATCTATCGGGTCGATGTAGGGCGGAACGTAAAGTCGTGGGCCCTTCTGCCCCATCTGGTGGATATCATACACGATCTGAGGATGCCAGACGTTGTGAACTTTCTCGACGGTCAGCCTCGTCTCTCTAAGGGTAAACATGAACCAGTCCCGGTTGTTGTCGTGGCCGGCGTATTTGTGGTAGACCATGGGGGGGCTCGTGCCCTCGTACTTGGTCCCTAGGTAACGCTTGTACCAGTCACAGACGAGGCTGTTCCCGTCAGGGTTCAACGAGGGTACTAGTAGGAGGATAGTGTTTTCTAGAATCTCTTTCACTTCAGAATCATCGCTTGTTGTCATCCTATGTAGTAGCTCCATACTCATCTGGCTCCCACCGACCTCGGTCGAGTGGATGCTACAGGAGATCAACACAACAGTCTTACCCATGTCAACGAGCTTCTCCGCCTCCTCAGATGTTAAACCGTCTGGATCAGAGAGTTTTAATTGAATCTGGCGAAGTTCCTCAAGTCTCCTAATGTTCTCGGGTGAGGAGACCGTCGCGAGGAGGAATGGTTTGCCCTCGGTCGTCTTCCCTAACTCCTCCACCCTCACTCTATCAGATACTGTCGCAACTTTACGAAAGTAGGATACTATCTCTGGCCAGTCTGCCAGCTTCCGATCCTCACCTATTTTGAAACCAAGATGCTCTTCTGGAGAGGGAACAATCATCATATTTGTCGGTTAAGACTAATGGTCTCAAGCATAAAAGTCGCACGAGTGTAAAAAATAAACAAGAGTCTAAAAGTGAGGGAAGCAAAGATGTCACACCTTGATGTGGTAATTAAATAAATTAATATGAAGAAAAAACTGAAACGTATTTTTTACAGATGATCAAAAACGTAAGAAATTCACAAAAACTACCCATTTTTGATAAAAATTGTGAGTTTTCATTGGTAAGTATTAAATACTAATACATATTACGTGTCTATCTACCCGATTAAAGGATACATGTTCTCCAAAGCATAACCGGTACAGTCCAACTCATGGTTCGGTTGATATCCAGAAACTCACGGAGAAACATGTAAACCCTTTACGGCGAATCGAAAAAGAATGGTGAAAAAAACAAATGGGAGTATGGATAATTCTTGACACCAAGTTCGTTGCGCTACTGCTACTCATAGCCTCTTTCATTCTCTTCTATGTTTACATGACTTGGGCCAAGGGCGGAATGAAAATCAATATCCGCACATTCCCCGCTGTCGCCGCTATACCGGAGGCTATCGGTAGAGCGGCAGAGATGGGGAAACCAGTGTACTTTTCTACAGGCATGGGTCAGGGAACACTGAATAACTCGCTCAATGGGCCACAGACCCTCGCTGGGATCAGCATACTCAGTTACGCTACACGTCTGTGTGCGAAGAGTGGAGTGAAACTTACTTATTTCACACCGATCGCTGACTCGCTTCCCCTCGTCGAGGAGACGATGCGGACAGCCTACCTGGCTGAGGGCAAACCCGATGAGTTTGACTCCGCCACAATGATCAACTTCCAGCAAGATCAATCACCCTATCTCACGGCCTCCCTCGGTTGGATCCAGAGAGAGAAACCAGCCTCGAGCCTTCTCCTTGGAGGATTCTACTACGAGTCGGTTGTCATAGGTGAAGCCGGAAACACGATTGGGGCAATGCAGATCGGTGGTTCAGCGAACACACACCAACTACCATTCCTAGTGGCTACATGTGACTACACACTCATCATGGAGGAGCTCTACGCCGCAGCCGCCGAGATATCTGGCAACGTTGATGTCCTCGGGAGCCTGAAAGGCGAGGACTACCTCAAATTCTTATGCCTGATTCTCCTAGGCCTTGGACTCATCCTGGCCTTCATGAACAACAATTCACTGATCAATCTGTTGAGGTTGTGATGAAAAATGTCGCAAATATACAAGCGTGAACTCGTCTTCATAGTTACCGGCATAGTTGCCCTTGTAATGATGCTGGAATACTTCTTCGGGAAGAACATCCCCGGACTATCCGGCGCGACCGGTGCAGCATCCCAGCTTCAGGTCTGGGCTCTGATCATCCAGCTCATGGCCATCGGCCTCGGAGCCATAAACCTCGTACAGGTTCACTACAGGCAGATCAGCCGTAAGACGAACATGGCGATCTACAGTTGGGTGTTCATGGTTGTCTTCGTGGAGATACTCCTCCTGGGCTTCTGGAAGTTAGCCTCGGGGGTTGAACCGTACCCATACACTTGGCAATTCAACTACCTTTACACAAGTTTGGGTGCTACGCTGTACGCCATCACGGGCTTCTACATCTTTTCAGCCGCTTACCGCGCCTTCAGGGCGAGGAACATAGATGCGGCTATTCTGGTCGTCGGTGGCATCTTCGTCCTCTTGGCAAACGCTCCTATCGGTGAGGTCATCTGGTCGGGCTTCCCACTAATCGGTAACTGGTTCAACAACGTCGGGCAGATCCCCGGCATGAGAACCTTCACCGTCGTGGGTGCGCTCGGAATGCTAGCCTTCGGCTTCAGAGCCCTGCTCGGTAAGGAGAAGGGCTTCTACTCGGAGGTGCAGTAATATGAGTGGACAAGGTATCTGGGACAAGCTGCAGAACGTCGACAGAAGGGTGTTCTACTGGATACTCTTCATCGGACTTACAGTTCCCTTCCTCACCCCACTAGGACTGCCAATTACAGTTACCCCTTCATCACAAGCCTTCTATGACGGGCTTCAATCTATCCAAAAAGGTGAGGTAGTGGTTCTGAGCATCAACTCAGGTGTAAGTGCATGGGGAGACTGCCTCCCAGCTATGGTTGCCTCCGTACACAAAGTCCATGATATGGGTGGCAAGCTAATCGTATGGAGCATCGGCTACAACGACGTCGACATCACGTGGGCGAAAATCAAGGAGAAGAATCCCACCGTCTTCAGCGATTGGAAGGAGGGTGTGGACTACGTCTACTTCGGCTACTGTCCAGGTCAGGAGTCCAATGTCGCCCTGCTCAGGGACAACATCAGGGGAATCTACACCCAGGACATAAGGGGTGTAAAGACTGACGATATCCCCATGATGAAGGACATCAACGGCGCTAACAAGATCAAGTTCGTCCTATCCAGCGATACAGGTGACGCCCAGATGTACTACATCAGGCAGTGGAAGAACGGCCAAGTCAATTATGAAAAGACTGGTCAGCCTCCAACAATCGCCGAGATGGGCATCGCCATGAACAAATCCGGTGACATGGTTTACTACCTCTCCGGAGACGAGTTCGGACTAGTCGCTGGATCAAGGGGCGCAGCTGAAATCGAGGCTCTCACAGGATACAAAGGAGACGCGACCACCACAATGGACTCAATAAGCGTCAGTCACATACTACTAGTATTAGCAATAATACTGGCTAACGCCGGTATGTTAGCCACAAGGGGGAAGAAGAAATGATAGAATACATAGCCGCAGCTTATCCGACGGATCCATTGGCCATCCTGGGCGTCTGGTGTGCCCTGTTCATGATGCTGGCAATCTACAGCTACCCACTGTATAAGGAGAATCCAATTTTCAGGTTCGCGGAGCACTTCTTCGTCGCATTATCAATGGGCATAGGTATAATCGTGACCCTTAACAGCCTGAAAGGCACCGCTATCACCCCATTGATGAATGGTAATTATCTGCTAATAATCCCAATAATACTGGGCTTCTGCATGTACTTCCTACTGGTACCTAAATTTAGGTGGGTTAGTAGATACCCCATCGCTATACTCGTAGGCTCCTCGCTGGGTCTAGGCATCGCGACCAACCCCCTTCCAAGCATCGTCAGTCAGATCATTAGCACGGTAACCGCTCCGAAGGCCGGTACGGCTTTCTGGGCCATGTTCCCCGGTGCACCAACCGGAGACTGGTTCAGCTTCCTCTTCGTTGCCACCGGATGCATCGTCTCGACTTTGTACTTCCTGTTGACCTACGAGCACACCGGGCCGGTGAAGCCATTTACCATCGCGGGCAGATACTTCATCATGCTCGCCCTGGGCGCCTACTACGGCAACACGGTGCTCTTCAGGTTCAGCATGCTAGCGGAGAGGGGCCAGTATCTCCTGAAGGTACTTGGTCTGGTGCCGTTCTAGGAACAAATATTTCCCACTTTTTCCATTTTTTTCAAACCCAGCGGGAGCTAGGATCGACCCGGGTGTTATAAGCCGCCGAGCATGAATATTCAACGTTGAACCCAACCGAACTTCGCGAGCTCCTTCACGACTCCCTCGTGGCTCCCAGGGTCGCTGTTGAAAACCTAATGCAAGTCAGTCTAGGCCTCCGCTCCTGCAGCCAGACTACGATCCCCGCCGAGCTACCCAGCGGCCCATCGATGGGCGAAAAAATAGACGCGCGATTCAAGCCTAGGCTCGAGAAGCTCAGATCCACACAGGATCAAAAGGCAAAGATCAAGGAAATAGGTGAAATCAGGAAGGGGATGGCCACCGCGTTCGACGATCTCGTCGAAGGCTCAGCGGAGTACAAATCCCTCTCCAGATGGGCGAAGAAACTTGACCTCAGAGTCAACCAGGTCGATGTCCGCCCCACAGTCCACGAGTTCTACCTCTACAAGGAGAAGGAGACCCTAAAGGAGCTACAGAGGCTCATGCAGGAGAGGGGAAAGCTCAGGGTAGACACCGTGAAGAAACCGGATCCCTCGAGGGGACAGCTTCAGTTCGCCTACCCCGAGGAGTTCAACGGAGCCTGGATTCGCAGAATGGGTCGCCTCCTAGGCTACCCAGACTGCTGCGTCGACAGATACGCCATGGACCGCGAGCAGGGCATCAACGCCGAGGCGAGAGCGGCCACGCAGCTCAAGGAGCTAACCACCAACCCTAACCCTCACGCCTACCTCTCCAGTTACTTCTTCCCCTGTAGCCCCACATGCGTGAAAGCCGTTGAAAAGGGTGAACTCTACCACCACAAACTATCCGAGGAGCTCCCCGAAGCCGGCGAAGCCTACGAGGTAATAATAGTTGAAAACCTCGATCGCGTTCGCAGGCAACCCGAGATAATCAGCGAGTACCTGAACAGGCTTAGAGGAGTCTAGTCCTTCCTCAATGGGATCTCGCCCTGCTTCACGGGTATCCGCTCAACCTTGAAGGTGACAGGGCGCTCAGAGTCCGGGCAACTAAAGTACCTTATCTTGTCTATATAGTCCCAGGGCTCAGTGACGTTCCTCTCCATGGCGGAGGTGAGAGGGAGAATCGCGCTAAAGGCGGCGAGGCAGACACTATCCGTCTCTTCGAGTACGAGCCTACCCGGGTTACTCGTAATCGTGATCTTATCACCAACCTTGTAGATCTTGCAGGGCCCCTTAACATGAGGTGGGTTACCATCTAGGCTCCGAGGTTCTTTAACATCGACAATCGTGAAGACAACCTTATACATACTTATCAAAACATCACATGCAGGCTCCACTAATAGACTTAGCCATAAAATTCTATTATCGATACTCTATTGAAGGTTATTTAATCGTCTTCACTCTAGTGGCAATAAAAATTCTTCTCCAAACGGACTAATGATTTTATGATGATATTTCTTCAACTCGGGCGCGCACTGACCTATCCCTAAATGGCAATTCCGGATTAGCCAGCGTGCGGGGTTTGGTTATGGTTTTTTCAGAGTAAAGTCGAAAGGGATGAGGTTACCTAATGGCTGCTCATACTCTCTAAGGTATTCGCCTTCGAGAACATCAACAACGTAAAGAGTGACAGCGTCGCCAGGGAGCTCGACACATCGCATCAGAAAGTTGCTACCCTGATACGGTCTGCGAGTGTTTCCGAGGAGGCGTGGTAGAATGCTAAGCGTACAGCTACTCCGAGGAGCAGCGCCGACCGTGGGTTGGGAAGGGAGCGGATGCGACCGTTGTAAGGATAGCGGGTGCAGCGACCGACACCGGAGCAAAGGAAACCGCCCAGGTAGAAGCGCCTGACTCACGTAAATCGCCTACCGTAGATAATACAATATTGGTCCAGAAAAATACGCAAAACGGCGTCGGTGGCAGCGGCAGTCCCGCCGTCGGTGGCACCGGTGGTGGCGGTGGTTGAAGCGCTCAGGAGTCGGTGTTCGCAGCGATGTATAAGGCGCTTAGTGGCGGTGGTCAGCGCATCGATCCGCTCAGTTAGGCCGCTCTACAGAACCGGGTCAAGTAGAGCAGGGCCTTCGAGATGGACAACGAATGCTGGGTCAGGAAGCAGCTCGGCTCGGGGGAGACGGCTCTGCTCGAGACCGCGCGCGCATACGTAGGAAAACGCATTATGTACTCTTGTAAACTCCCCAGAAGTGGCGGACATCCACATCATCGGGGCTGTCCGTCCCATGCGCACCTTTTCTAGTGGTCGCATCGATGTGGGTGCCATGATCCGGCGTGAAGGCAACGACCCTATCCCTGGAGGCGTATCTCCTATTGAAGGCGGTCGCCAAAGTCTCGAAGCTCCGCAGGTGCCTCTTGAATGCTTCGAGTGCCTTGGGGTCCCTCGGCGTCGAGGCATGCATCAGGTCATCATATTCCTGGTGATAAGCTAGAATGAAGTCGTAGTCATCAGTCTTGAGGATCTTCAGCACCCTAGACTCCACCTGCGGATCATACTCCTCCGTATAATAGTCGATCCTCCTGTTCCTGAAGACGAGGTCGATGCTACTATTCTTCACAGCCACGATCGCTGTCTTCTTCCCAGCCCTAGCCAGAGCATCAAAGAGAGTGTCGCAGCCAAGAACAGGCTTCTCATACTTCCTAATGCCGTGGACCTCAGGGGGCGCACCCGTGAACATGCTACTGAAACACACAGGAGTATAAGTTGGCAGAACAGACTTCATCTCGACCTCTATCGGCGCAATCTTCTCCACAGGACCAAAGAGCTTAGCGTAGTCTCGACGCATCCATTCACCTATTGCATCGGGTGCGTAAATGAGGGTTTTTTCAACGTGTTTTCCCTCAATTATCTTCGAAGCCGCGTTTAGGACTACTCCTATTGGCTGTGAGACCGAGGCACTCGGGGTCTTAATGCCCATAAGCGAACAGATCGTTGGGGTAACCGAGGATATGCTTGACATGGAATCCAGCTAGACCTCAAAGGTAAAAACTGTTACCAATTAAAAAGTGGTTAAAAAAAGTAAGGTTAAGCTGTGGCGGACTCGATGAGGTAGACGATGTTCAGCGTCACAGTGACGCTGAGGTTTCCTGACAGCACCGGCGTCGTCTGCTTCACTGAACTTGCACCGGATTGGTCATAGCTCCTGTATTCAACCACTGGGTAGTAGGAACTCTCAGTCACGCTTTGTACGCCAACGATCTTGATTCCTAAACCACTCGTGATCACGTCACTCTTCGACTTAGCGTCGGCGATGGCGGCTTGGTAAGCCTGTAGCTTCATCGCTGAGGCAGTCTCCTCGGTGATACCGAAGCCGACTGAGTCAACCTTGTTAGCACCAGCGGAGGATGCAGCGTCAATGGCGGGACCCACCTTGGTTAGGTCCTTAATCTTAATCTGAATCATATTTGTCACCTGGTAACCAACCACCATACGGATCTCCCAGTTATAATTTGGATATACACTGTAGCTCGTTGTCTGCATATCTTCATCCTTGAACCCAAGTTGCTTCAAGGCATTTATCACAGCAGTCATCTTCGCGGCGTTCTCATCGATAGCCGCGCTCGCCTCCTTGTCCTCAGTGTAGACGCCTAGAATCACCGTTGCCTGGTTGGCCTTGACGTTGATTACACCCGTTCCGGAGACGCTTAACGTCTTAAGATTAGCCGTGTCAGTTGCAGAAGTTGTTAACCCCGTCGCCCCAAGTGCCGGCGGTACACCCGTGGGAAACCGGAAATCACTAAGCTCTGTGATTATCCCCGGCTTATAGGCGATCATCATCCCCGCTAATAATATAGATGCACAAACAGCCAAAACTGTTGCAGCCTGTCTAGTTTTATCCATCATTATTACCATAGTAAAGACTGGATGTGACTCTATTAACCCCATAGATTAGAACGAGTGTACGAAAAATTAGAACAGAGCAGCAAACCGACACTCAGACTTTGAATGGTGGGATATGCCACTCCCTCCCCCTTGGAGTCGTGATGTACTCCGGCCACGGAAGGTCGACGGGTGGCTCCATATCCGGCGGCAAGAGGGGCTTCTCCATGTACTTGCTCGTCTTTTCCCTCCACTCATCTTTACAATCCTTCAACCTGTCTGGGCTAGTAAACAGGTCCATCATCGTGCCACTGATCGCCTTCCCCGCAGTGTAGATGCTCTTGTCGATGATACCCTTCATGCCACAGAGTGAATACCTAGTCCAGGCGGGGAGCCTCACACCTGAGACGCTGACGCTTGGAACGTAGACCTGTATCCAGACCGTCGGGCAGTGCCACGTGAACTCCACGTAATCGTCGCTCCCATAGTGGGTCTGGTGACCGGGGATCGGTCTCCTCCACATACCCTCCCACTCCTCAGGCGGTGTGAGTTTCTCGTTATACGGTTCCTGGGGCGGCTTATGTCCTAGCCTTCGAACGATCTCGCGTGCCTTATTCTTGTCATCCTCTGTGAACTTGGGGGCTCCCACTAGCTCAAGGTTCTCGTATGCGAGATCAGCGAGGCTCCTGTTGAATAGCCCTGTCCTGGTCTTTGCCACCCACTTTATACCCAGCTTACAACCCGTGACCTTGGCCACCGACTCTGCGTTATTTAGCAACACCTTGTAGATCTGCTCCTGCTGGACTAGACTAGGGCTCCTGAAAGCGTAGGTGATGACGCCGATCCTGGGTGGCAGATTATCCGCCGTTGCTTGACCCGCAACAAGTATAGCCTCGTTGATTGACCATAGCCCAGTCCGGGGGAGCATTGACTCCTTAGTGTACTTCGTAGTCGTATACATGAGGCAGACAGCGTCTAAAGCGCCAGGGGCGCGTGTCTGGGTGGGGAGGTCCGGGGCGTAGCTCATCCAGGTCTCAGGAGCGTCACAATCGAAGACGAAAGCGACGCACCAATAGCTCCCCCACTGAGTCTCATACATTACGGAGTTAAAGCCCCGAGGATGCCACGCAACGGCGGCGTCGAGATCATCATAGTAGCCTCTCGCAGCCTCGTAGGGCTTGGAGATACATATTTTCTCCCCGGGGGCGCCAAAGATCTTGATGGTCCCCTTTAAATCATGTTTCTCCATGGCGTGCTTAACAGCGTGCGCAGCGGCGGTAGCTGCTACACCTAGGGCGCTATGGGGGTCGGTGTGACCAGCCTGCCAAGGGTTACCCGCCTCCCGATGTGTAGCTGGTTCCTGAGCGGCTTCAGGTACCGCATCGTACTCGGTGTAGGTACTGATAACCGGCTTGCCTCTCCCCCATGTAGCAACATAAGCGGTCGGCATTCCGGCGATGCCATCCTCCACCTCAAACCCCTCAGCTCTATGCCACTTCACAAGGGCCTCACAGCTCTTGTACTCACGGAGAGCCGGCTCTGCGTATCTCCAGATCAGTTGATGCATGTCACTGATCTTCTCCGAGTTTTCTGCTATGAAGTCGAAAGCCGTCTTTTTCTCCTTCGTCAGCTTCGCCATAACAAGTCGTAGAAAATATCCGCTTACAACTTATAACACATAAGCTAGAGCCTTCGCTTCGCTAGGTTGATTGAAAATAAAATGAAAGTGGGATTACTTGACCTTCTTTATGGCTTCTCTGGTCTCTGTTGGGAAATCGCGAAGCATGTTCTTGAGGACTGTCTCTGCGACGTATTGCTTAAACTGAGCCTCGTCTAGCTTCGTCGAATAAATGCGGCGGTGGCCGCCCTTGCCAGTGATCTCAGTGTAATTGAGAACTCCCTCATCAACCATCGCGTTGAGGAAGTTAATTATGGAAGCCCTGCTGATGCTTCTCGTTTTTAGGGTCTTGTTTACCTGGCTCCAGACGTCCCGTGAGCTGGCACCCTCTCCCTTCTTCCCCCATATGTAGTGGAGCGCTTCTTCTTGGTAGTCTTTGAGAACCATACCAAGTCCGTGTCCCGATGTGTCTATGGTTAGTGTCAATTCTTATTCACTTGCAGACGTTAAAGCCATCTTGTCCATAAATATAAACGTTAATCTTTTAGGTGGGGTTAGAGTCCCTCCGCTCATAACCCTTATAAACCTATGAACCCTTCTTCATATGAAGAAATTTTCAGATGTGACAGGCTTGAAAAGAGGACTCTCCGATATTTGCTATGGATTTTTCTCCACTTTAGCAAACCCAACACGCCTTGCCATACTTGAGACACTTAGACAGCACCCCATGAACGTAACCAAAATTGCGGAAGCCCTCGACCAAGAACAGAGTATGGTGAGTCATAACCTAAGGACCCTCGAAAAGTGCAACCTCGTCAGTGGCGAACGCCGAGGGAAGGAAAAGATATACAGCATCAATCCGGAGACGGTCGAGGGCATATTCAAGGTGGTAGAAAATCACGCCGCGAAACACTGCCCCTATCAAGGAGCCTGTTCAGAATCGAAGTAAAAGGTGAAAATGAAATGCATGAAGCTAAAGTTGAAGTAAATCACGAACCCGAGTTCCCAATGTTCTGTTATCAATGCGAACAAACCGCTCAGGGCAAGGGTTGCAATCAGATAGGTGTTTGTGGGAAAAACCCCGAGGTAGCGGCCCTGCAGGACCTGCTAATCTATACCCTTAAGGGATTATCAATAGTCGCCGTCGAGGGGAGAAAGAGGGGAATTTATGACAGAGAGATCGACCGCTACGTCTGCGAAGCAACATTCTCCACTCTTACAAATGTCAACTTCGACCCAGAGAGGATCGCTAAATTAATCCACAAGACCGTCAACTATCGGAATAAACTGAATCAGCTAGTCAAGGCAACGCTACCAGATCACATAATCAACTTCATTCCCTCAGATAAAATCGCTGAGCTGGTCGAGAAGGGCGAGAAGGTCGGCATCAAGTCTGAACCAGACGCAGGAAGCGACGTTCACAGCCTCCGCTGGGCCCTCATCTACGGGCTTAAGGGAATAAGCGCCTACGCGGATCACGCCGCAATACTCGGGAAGGAGGATGAGGGTGTCTACGCCTTCATCCAAAAGGGCTTCGCAGCCGCAGCAAACCCTGCAATGGGTCTCAACGATTATCTCGGCCTCGTCATGGAGGCGGGTAAGACGAACCTACGCGCAATGGAGCTACTCGACGCTGCCAACACGGGCGCCTACGGGAATCCCGTACCAACAAAGGTTCCACTCGGTCACAAGAAGGGTAAAGCAATCCTCGTGTCGGGCCACGACCTTAAAGACCTCGAGCTGCTATTGAAGCAGACCGAAGGAAATGATATCTATATCTATACTCATGGTGAGATGCTTCCGACCCATGGCTACCCGAAACTTAAAAAATATAGTCATTTTTATGGCCACTACGGAACCGCGTGGCAGAACCAGATAAGGGAGTTCTATACGTTCCCCGGTGCCATACTGATGACGACCAACTGCATACAACGCCCCGCACCAACATACAAAGAAAACATCTACACTACTGGCCTAGTAGGTTGGCCCGGTGTCAAGCACATAGCCGACAAGGACTTCGCCCCTGTCATAGAGAAGGCTCTGGAGATGCCCGGCTTCAAGGAGGACAAGGAAACCGGCTCAGTCATGGTGGGTTTCGGCCACGACGCCGTTATGAACGTAGCTCCAAAGATAATTGAACTCATCAAGGAGAAGAAGATCAGGCACTTTTTCCTTGTTGCAGGTTGCGACGGCGCGAAGCCCGGCCGAAACTACTACACCGAGTTCGTGGAGAAGGTGCCAAAAGACTGCGTCGTGCTCACTCTCGCCTGTGGCAAGTTCAGGTTCTTCGACAAGAATCTAGGCAACATTGAGGGGATACCAAGGCTCCTCGACATCGGCCAGTGTAACGACGCTTACTCCGCCATTCAGATCGCAGTAGCCCTTAGCAAGGTCTTCGGCGTCGGGGTTAACGAGCTACCCCTGAGCATGATCCTGAGCTGGTATGAGCAAAAGGCCGTCGCCATACTGCTGACGCTGCTCAGCCTCGGCATAAAGAACATCCGTCTGGGGCCAAGCCTCCCCGCCTTTCTTACCCCGAACGTCCTGAAGGTGCTGGTGGATAACTACAACATTATGCCAATCACGACGCCTGATGCCGACCTCAAGGCTATACTCGGGTGAAATCATTGAAGGTAGTAGAGGTGAAGTCGGCCCAGGCAGGGCAGAACCCCCACGGCGTCGAATCCAAGTCCCTCTACAATACGGAGCACGCAACGGTGACCCACCTCACCCTCCGACCCGGGGAGCAGCTCAAGCGACACATAACCCCTACGAACGTATTCTTCTACGTCCTCGAGGGCAGAGGCGTCGTCGAGGTCGGTGAGGAGCAGAGAGAAGTTGGCCCAGATACTCTCATCGAAAGCCCAAAGGGCATACCCCACTGCTGGTACAACAGAAGCAGCGGTGTTCTAAGATTCCTCGTATGTAAGGTCCCTAAGCAATTAGAACCCACAAAGATACTTTAAACCAATATTTTGAACATAACATTATTTTTAATTATATTATTATCTTAAAAATAGTAAAATCGCATGGAACTTTTTAAGTTATACAGAGATGATAAGCAATTAGACTGCTTTAAATAAGAGCAAAAAACTGCCAAGCTATATATTAACTTAAGAAAAGGGAGGCCTAAGTAGTAGGTATCAAGTTACCGAATATACCAACGCCCACAATACCAAGGATGAAGACAATTATTATGAATATTACAACTGTAACAATCGCTACTAAGATGGACTTACCCCAACCACACTCATAGTATTTCTGAATCAACACTAAGGTAACGACGACTTGTATCAGAGTACCAATCCATCCCGTTATGAACGCGTTAACTATAGCACTCGCAAGGCTTCCGAGGGCAACGATGACGACAGCATCTGTGAACTTCGCTCTTGCTGATCCCACGAGTAACCTTCCCGCTATCCAGAGGACTGGGGCCATTATGATCGTACCTACAACTACACCAATTAACGTAGCTACAACGTCAATCGCCATTCAATTACACCTGTATTATTCGTCTAATAGTTACATATAAAAACCATAACCTCCACAGGTGTCAAGTCACGTATCGAAGACTACGAGGACCCTATAACCTTCAATTGTCCTCTCAATTTTCATCATATGATAGGTTACAGCTTTCACGGCGATGCCTGTTTCATGTGTTTTTGCACTGAAGCGTTCACCTTTACCCACGGCGCTTGCCCTAAATTTTTCCTCATCGATCTCCACCGTGAGACTCTTTGCCGTCATACCCTCCGAGTCATTCAGAAAAAGGATCTCATCTAGGAGATTGAATATTAGACTCTGTAGGTCAATGCCCTCAACATTGACTGTGTAGGTCTCTCTCTCGGATATTCCCTCGAGAGGCGTGATCACGTTGAGCATTCCCAGGGCAACGTTAGCGACAGCTTCGCCCAGTGTATTTCCCTTGCCCTCCACTAACAGGTCTGCGGGTGGACCCCCCGGCGGGTAGTCGTATCCAGTCATTCTACTCCCACTCTATCGTGCCTGGAGGCTTGTTGGTTATGTCGTATACGACTCTTGTGACTTGTGGTAGGCTATTGGTTATACGGTTACTTATGCGCTCGAGAATGTCCCAGGGTGCCTTAGAGAAGTTAGCTGTCATTGCGTCTACGCTCTCAACTATACGGATGGCAACCGTCCAGCCATATGCTCGTTCGTCCCCCTTGACGCCGGTGCTCTTCGTATCAGTTAATATGGCAAAATACTGCCACGAAGTGCCCGCTAACTCTGACTTCTCAACCTCCTCAGTCACTATTACATCTGCCTTCCGCAGTGCGTCGAGTTTTTCCTCGGTCACTTCACCAACTATGCGTACAGCGAGTCCCGGACCTGGGAAAGGCTGACGCCAAACGAGTTCCCTCGGGAGCCCAATTTTGGTTCCGAGGGCCCTGACCTCGTCTTTGTAGAGGTCTCTTAGTGGCTCTACGACTCCTTTGAAATCCATATGTAGCGGGAGGCCGCCTACATTGTGGTGTGTCTTGATCGTGTCGGCGTGTCGTGTTGTCCCCGACTCGATTCTATCGGGGTAGATTGTGCCCTGGACCAGATACTCCGCGCCGAAGAGGCGGGCTTCCATCTCGAAGACCCTGATGAACTCCTCACCGATTATCTTTCGCTTCTTCTCCGGGTCGGTAACGCCGCGGAGCCGCATCATGAACTGGTCCTTTGCATCGACAACCTTCACGTTGACGCCTATCCGCTCCATGGCCTCCTTTACTTGGCTCGACTCTTCCATTCTCATAAAGCCGTGATCAACGTGGACTGCTATGATCCTGTCTCCGAGAGCTTTTCCAACTATTGCTGCTGCAACACTAGAATCGACACCCCCACTTAGGGCTATGACTGCTTTGCCTCCACCTACCTGCGCCTTGACGGTTTTGATTCCTTCCTCAACTGCATCTGCAGGGTGCCAGTTTGGCTTACACTTGCAGATGTCGAAAATGAAGTTGTTCAACATACGGTCGCCGTGGATTGTGTGTTTTACTTCAGGGTGCCACTGGAGACCATATATGCCCTTTTCGGGATTGCTGAAGGCAGCGACAGGGGCCGAGTCTGTATGTGCGAGGATTTGAAAGCACTTGGGGAGACTGTAGACGGTGTCGCCGTGACTCATCCAGACCGGCTCCTCTATTTCCATGCCCTCAAGGATATTTTCAGCCCTATCAATGTAAGCGGTCCGACTGCCATATTCTTTAAACTCCCCCTTTCTAACTTCCCCTTTGTTCATCTGAGCCAAAAGCTGGTGGCCATAACACAGACCCAACACAGGGACACCGAGTTCGAGGATGCGCTCATCTAATCTAAGCGAGTTCTGCGCGATGACGCTACTTGGGCTCCCCGAGAGAATGACTCCCCTCACCCTCATTGTCTTACTGAGTTCACGGATTTCCTCGACTGAGACTTCGCTAGGAAGTATTTCGGTATAGACTTTCATCTCCCTGATGCGGCGGGCGATCAGGTGGCAATACTGACCACCAAAGTCGAGAATAACGATCCCATCCGGAGTAAGATCAGGGAACATTGATCAACACAATACCGATGTCTCTATATGGGTTTTGTTGCACCAATATGCAAACCAGCTCTTCGTCCTTTCAATAAAGAGGATTACTTGGCATATGCTTCAACGAGGTCACGCGCAGTGATGATTCCAACGAGTTCTTCCTCTTCAACAAGTGGCAACCTTCTGATGTGCTTATCCGCCATAATATACGCTGCCTCATAGATGCTAATCCAGGCTGGGGCCACAATTAGCGGTGTTGAAGCATATTCCTTCACTGCGACGGCTAGAGATTTGCCCTCCTTTAGGAAAGTCGTTAATAGGTCCCGCTCCGTGAAAATACCCTTTGGCTTCCCACCTGAGGCGACGATTACGCTACCTATCCTCTCCTTGCCCATAATGACGGCGATGTCAGCAACCGACTTTTCCTCGTCCACGATGACTACCTCCGTCGTCATATAGTCCTCTACCTTCACTACCGTCTCAGGCACGTCGGGCAGACTCTGGATGAAGTCAGAGGCCGAGACTATACCGATGAGTTTCTCCTCCTCCATAACCGCTAGCCTCCCCTTCCTCTTCATCATTATCCTGGCGGCATCCTTAATCGGGGCATCCGGAGAAATCGTGACGAGGGGCCATGACATCGCCGTGCCAACTTTAGTCTTAGCAGGATCCCTCCCTAGAGCGAGGATTCCACTGAGAAGATCCCTTTCAGTGACTATGCCCTTTGGTTTAGCGTCTTCGACGACGATTAGGCTACCGATATGCTTCTCGCCCATCACCCTAGCCGCGTCACCCATGGTTTTGTCCTCCGTGATGGTGATGACCTTTGGCGTCATTATATCTCTGACAAGGCGGAACTTCCGCATCTGCTCATAGGCCC
>JBGPRA010000007.1:0-26497 GCA_041489375.1 Bathyarchaeia archaeon
ACGTAGTACACCATCGGGAGAAGGGAGACACTCGATGCATAGTAACTATAGGCTATTATAACGTTGATAATGCTCTGTATAAAAAAGAAGGAGGCTATAAGGGTGACTCCGAAAGGCCTTTCCATGATGGATAGCCCGCATATCGCCATTAAAGCATTGACGCTAAAATAATCTCCCTTATAGCGCTAACATCATGGTTGCTCGACGCCGTATTTAGCTGAGATAAAACAGCTCCCCTCATGGCTGACCATGCACGGACCAACAGGGGACTCAGGAGTACAGCCTTTGTTGAAAAGGGAGCATTCCCAAGGATAGCAGACAGCACGCAAGACCTCACCACAGCGGCAACCGTGGGGCATCTCGTAACTCGCTTCCGTCTCGAAGTCAAACCTCTTCGAAGCATCATGATCCTCGAAGTTAGCTCTAAGGGCAAGGCCAGAGTCGGGGATTGTCCCTATGCCCCTCCATGGGGCATCGCGCCTTTCGAAGACCTCATCCAAGAGCCTGAGAGCAGTCTGATTCCCCTCCGGCTTTACGATTCTCGTGTAGGCGTTCTCTAACTCTCCACGCCCCTCCTTAAGCTGCCTGCAAATCATAGCGACGGAGAAAAGTATGTCGAGAGGTTCGAAGCCGGCTATCACCTGCGGCACCTTGTATCGTTCGGTGACCACCCTATACCCGACTTCACCGATTATAGCGCTGACGTGCCCGGGGTCTATGAAGCCGTCTACGGGGGTCTCCCCCGATTTTAGTAGGTGGATCATAGCGGGGGGAATCAGTATATGGGCGCTATAGACACTGAAGTTCTCGGGGGGGTTCGCGAGGAGCTCGGAGGCAGTCGTTGGGGCGGTGGTCTCGAAGCCTACACCGAAATGGACGACTTCTTTATTCGTTTCAAACGCCATCTTGGCAGCATCGTGGATGCTGTAGACGATCCTGACGTCGGCCCCCCTTGCCTTGGCGTCTGCGAGGCTACCGAGCCCGGCTGGGACTCGCATCATATCCCCAAAAGTTGTGAGAATGGCGCCAGACTCTGCGAGTCTTATAGCGAAGTCTATGCGGTTTGGTGGCACTGTGCAGACAGGGCACCCCGGCCCCATCAGGACCTCCACATTTTTTGGGAGCATACTCCTGAGACCATGTTTCGTTATGGCGTCTTCGTGGGTCCCGCAGACGTGGACGATCCTGATCCGTCTACTCCCAGCAAGTTCTCTGATTAACTTGACTACCCTACCTGCTGTCTCGCCGTCTCTAAACTTCTCAGAGATACCCGACATCACAGAAGCCTAAGAGCCACCGGATATAAACCTCCCCGATACGGAGAGGGTAGGTGTTTATATCCGGAAAGACCTCACTGAGGATGAGGATTGACAGGGTGTCGGAAGAGCAAGCCCCCGAAAAGTTAGTATTCAGCGACAAACCTGATTTCAAATTCACAGCAGCCTACGAGGCTTATAGCAAGGCATTCGATAGTGCTGACCCTGCATTAAAGGGGGCATTAAACGAGACCCTTACCAAGCTCCACGAAAGCAAGATGGACTATAGCTTATTTTATAATACAATCAACCAGCACATCCAGGGGGCAGATAAGGGAAGCAGTTTCAGACGTGCGCGTATCGAGGGTCAAAGAAAACAAGAGTATGCGAAGGACGAGAGAAAACGCGGAAGAAATGAACGATATCGTGGTTGATAAAAACTCAAATACATTACTGTCTGAGCGCATAAGTTCAAACTAGTATAGATCCTACCAATTCAGGATTAATCTATGAAAAATATCAACACAGATATTCCATGCGTCTTCATATATCTGATGCTTGTTTTAGGGCAGATCCATATAATTTCCTACCTAGTATCGATGTGCAGACTATTAGCCAATATGTGTAGTTGGGGAGAGTTAAGGCGAAGCTGAGCCAATAGCCCTGTTGGGCGTAGTAGGCTAAGGCAAGTCCGATAGCGAGCACGATTAGTAAGGTACCCAGTAAATTGTAGCCCTTCAGGACTTTTCGGTCTTTGTAAGCGGTATAGAGCATGAGGAAGCCACTTAGGAATAGAAATAGGTTGCCTGCATCGAGGAGAAGTGTGTCCACAATATTCCTAGCACGTAATGACTAATAACGCTTGGGCACTAACAACTTTTACTAGGAAATGGTACCCTAGATCATGGACACAAAGGAGCCATATTTAAGCGTCTTTTTATAGAAAAATCCCTTTTAGGTTCCATTTATTGCTCCGCCTCCTATATGATATTTGTAACCAGTATCTCCCTGACGGAACCACGGCCTGTAGTCTTCGTGTTAATGCTGCGGTTCGCGTTTACGATTTTTATCCTGAAGCCTTTGTAGAGCTTCTTAACGGGTTCACTGTTACTCAGGGTAAAGAGGACGCCACGCGCATCGAGTTCCCTGATCATCTCGCTGAGCCTGACCTGCTCAGACCAAGGGAAGCCCGTGGGGCTATAGGTGTTGAAGTTTGATGTCTTGCTTACGGGCTCGTAAGGCGGGTCGAGGTAGACAATATCGCCCTCGCTCACGGCGTCGAGAAGGTATGAGAAATCTTCACTCCGTATTTCTACGCGCCTGAGTGCCTCACTAGCAATGATGATGTCTTCTACAGGGACGATTTTGGGGTTCCTATAAGTACCAATTGGCACGTTGAAAAGGCCCCTACTATTAACCCTGTAAAGACCATTGTACCCCGTCTTATTCAGGTATAGGAGGAGGGCAGCATCCTCGATGGGGTCCAACCCACCCTTGTTGAACCGGTCTCGTAGCCTGTAGTAGGTCTCCTTGTCGTAGGTGTGCTTCGACGCCTCTGCGATGAGAGCGTCTGGGTTGTCCCTGATGACGCGGTAAAAGTTAGCGAGGCGATTGTTGACGTCGTTTACAGTCCCCCTCTTAGGTCTGATGGTGAAGAAGACGGATCCCCCTCCGAGGAAGGGCTCGTGATAAGCTCTGCTCTCGTAGCCCAGAGGGAACGTAGAAAGGATCGCCTGAACAAGGCTCCGTTTACCCCCCGCCCACTTCAGGATCGCCGTCATCAAACTTCAGTATCTTCCCGTAGATTTAGATCTTTTACCTTACCCATAGTAAGAAAGGGATAATAAAGAGCGTTTTCGAGTTCATCTATGAGACCTGTTGTTGGCTATGTTGTTATAGCTGGTACTGTGGTCGTTGCTCTCTTTGCGATGCTCTGGGGTTGGAGGTACTCCGTCCCCGATCTCTTGAGGGTGAGCTACGGACTGCCCCTTATCTGGGGTGTCAACACCCTAGACACTATCGCAGGCCCTGTTGACAGATGGAGCGTTGACCTCGTCTCACTTGCAGTCGACTTGTTCTTCTGGTTTACGACGCTAATCGTCGCTCAATTCATAGCATTGCGTCGAAGCTAGGGCTATTCATATGCCTAATCATAAAGCCGAGCACTCTTAGACTGGGAGCCGATGGCTTGTAAAATTAGATAAAGAAAGTGTGGTAAAGGCTAGAAGATGTCTTTACCATCAATCGCCAGGAGTCTCGACCAGCTCTCCGTCGTAGTCTTTTGGATCGATGCGATCTCTTCATCCTTTAGATGCCTAAACCTGCCCTGTATTTTGAGAGTCTCGGAGACTGGTTTCAGCTCCCTCGGTTTATACGTCAGCTTGAAGTGGCGTCCATCAAGTATCTCATATAGAGGCCAGAGCCCTGACTCCACCGCCAACCTAGCAATCTTAATAGTGTCCTTCGGGTCTGTGCCCCACCCCGTTGGGCAGGGGCTATTAATGTGGATGTAGCGGAATCCGTGTAGTTCCTTCCCGTAAACGATCTTGGCGGTGAGATCCTCGGGGTAGGCTACGGATGCCGTGGCGACGTATGGCACGTGATGTAGTGCGAGAATCATTGGGACATTTTTCTTCTCCGAAGTTTTTCCTCTGCTCATCTTCGCCACAGGTGTCGTCGAAGTAGACGCGAATTCGGGAGTAGCACTGCTCCTCTGCCCACCTGTGTTCATGTATGCCTCGTTGTCGTAGGTGAACCAGAAGACGTTCTCGTTTCTCTCGGCAGCCCCGGAGAGACCTTGGAAACCTATGTCAACAGTCCCGCCGTCTCCTATGAGTCCTGCAACCACTATATCTTCACGGCCTATGATCTTGTAGCCCCTGGCGAGGCCTGTCATGAAGGCAGCGGCGCCTTCGAATGCGGGGCCAAAGAAACTGGGAACGCGTATATTCATAAAACCGGGGGCGCATGAGGCAACCTCGACGCGCGCCGAGTTCCTACCAAGCGCCTTAAAGATCAATCTGCCGGCAATTGACCCTCCGCAGCCTTGGCAAGCGGGGTTACCCGGCCACATGACCTCCTCCTCACGGAGATCCCGGATGCTCATCTTCTTGCTCATGTAGTCAACCTCCTATCCAGGTGGCGGTGGAGTCCGTCTCACCGCCCCCTATGGCTTTCAGTGTCTTCTCGGTCACGTTCTCTATATCTCTTACCCTGACCTCCCTACCTGCGAGACCTGCGTAATAACCGAGGACTTTTGGCTTCTCCACCTGGTCATATATAGCACTGCGTATGGAGCCGTAGACGATGCCTCCTTCCCCGAGGGATATGTTGCGGTCTATTACGCCAATTGCCTTGACCCTCTTAGCGATGTCCTGTATCTCGTAGGAGGGGAATGGTCTATAGGACTTTAGCTTGACGAGGCCTACGCGTTTGCCCTGCTTTCGGAGGTTGTCGACTGCAACTCGTGAGGTGCTGGCGAGTGTGCCCATAGCGACGATGACGGCTTCAGCATCCTCGCAACGATATTCCTCGAGGAGTCCACCGTAGCTGTGTCCGAAGAGCCTGCCATACTCCTCATCTACTTCCTTAATGACCTTCTTCGCCCTCATCATAGCTTCCTGGTGTGCTCTCCACCTCCACTGCAGGTCGTGGCCCTTGCCCCAGCTGACCATCGTTAGGTGGGAGAAGTTCTCGTCGCCTGCGAAGGGGGTAAATGGCTCGTTAATACTTTTACCCTGCTGCCAATGCTTCTTATACTCCTCAAGTTCCGCATCCCAAGTCTCAGGGAGAACAGGGTACTTGCTCTTGAATGGCTTGAGGAATTTGTCAACTTTCTCCTGTTCAGGGATCGATACGGGCTCTGCTGTGAAGCTGAGGACGTAGCCGTCTAGAGCAAAGGCGACGGGGAGACGTACTCGGTCATCCTCAGCGATCTTATACGCCATTATGCCTGTGTCAAGGACCTCCTGGTTATTCTCGCAGTAGAGTTGTATCCAGCCTGTCTCCCTCTGCGCGAGTAGGTCAGTGTGGTCGGGCTGCATGGTCCTGACGCTCCTGTTGGCGACGGCCATGACGACAGGTGCCCAGTAGCGCGCCGTGTGGTGTAGAGCATGAGACATGTAGAGGAGTCCCTCGCCGGATGTAGCAGTGAATGCCCTCGCCCCCGCGATGGAGCCGCCGAGGCAGACAAGCTGGGCAGTGATCTCTCCCTCAACGGTGACAAACTCCGCTGGGAGCTCACCGCTGGCGACGAACTCTGAAAGGTACTCGACTATTGTGGTTTGGGGCGTGATTGGGTACGCTGCTATGAGGTTCGCCCTCGCAAGCTTTACCGCGTAAGCGACCGCCTTGTTACCGACCATTACTTCAGACTTCAACGCATTACACCTCTTCCCTCTCCATCTTTATCGCACCCACGAGGCACTCCTCGTGGCATATACCGCAGCCCTTGCAGTAGTCGTAGTTGATCTCCGCCTTCCCCTCGACCATGCTTATCGCGGTCTCGGGACAGTAGACCCAACACCTCTTACACCCCACGCATGCATTCTTGTCTATTATAGGGTGGGTAACTCTCCAGTCAGAGACGACGCGCGAGTAGGAGATGAGGGGCTGGGTAGAAACCCTCTTTACTACCTCGGTTTTCTTAAATCCGGAGGCGTCGGCGGGGGCGGTAGTTGCTTCATAAGCCCGTTTCATTGTTTCAACGTTTGACGCTATGATCCTAGAAGGTAGCTCGCCATTAACGGCCTTATCGAGCGACTCGAGCTTGACGAGTCCCGTCACCTTGGCGAACGCTCCGAGAATTGCGGTGTTAGTGATCGGTCTCCCGATGACGTCGAGGGCTATCTTGGTGGCGTCCACGGTGGCGACCTTGAAGTTACCGGCGAGGCCTGTGTCCTTGACGTTGCCAGGGTAGTTCACAATTACGAGGCCATCAGCTTTGAGGCCCTCTGTCACGTCCACGCTCCTGTTGAGGAGTGGGTCGAGGACCACTACGATGTCGGGTTCGTGGACGAGGTCACGTTCCCTGATGCGTTTGTCGTCGATGCGGCAGAAGGCAACCACGGGGGCACCACGCCTCTCGGTGCCGTACATCGGTATAGCTTGTGTAAATTTTCCCTCCAGATGTATTGCTGACGCCAGTATTTTGACGGCGGTCACCGCGCCTTGCCCGCCTCTGCCATGAAAACGTATCTCTATCATCGTTAAATAACCTGCCAATATGAGGTATTTTGTATTCTTAAAAGGTCTCGTAAATCGTACTTACTCTGTTGAATGCATTCTCCGTGAGAGTTGTTTAGGGTAAATCCTACTAAAGGAGGTTCAAATCTAAATTTAAGGATCTCCGAAGAAGGGTTAGCTTATTTTTGTTGGGGATAGGTTAGAAGACCTTATCTTTTCTATAACCCTATTCGGAATGTTGGGTCATGCCTTTGAACGCCTCTAAGGCCCTTATGGAGCTGCTTAAAGGATACGCCGTAAGCGAGGTTTTTGGCCTCCCCGGCGAGACGACGCTACCTTTGTATAAGGAGTGGCTAAGCACACCCGAGGTCAAGTACGTCATGATGCGGGACGAAAGAAGCGCCGCCTTCGCCGCGGATGCCTTCGCAAGATTCAGCTATAAACCCGGTGTCTGTGAGGGACCCAGTGTAGGCGCCACGCACATGATCCCAGGCGTCGCTGAGGCTTACAAAGCCTCGATCCCGATGCTCGTCTTCACGAGTGACATCCCCTTACACTACGAGAGAAGAAATACGCTTACGGGCATCAACCAAACTGCGATGTTCGAGGGAATAACGAAGGAGAGCATCACTGTCACGGAGGCATCTGATCTTCCAAGCATCGTCAGGCGAGCCTTCCGTCTAGCCACTTCGGGAAAGCCAGGTCCGGTTCACATCAGGTTCCCTATAGACAAACAGTTGGAGGAGATTGGAGACCCGCACCTATATGTCCAGAAGGACTTCAAAGCCTACCCAGGTCATCGTTCCGTTGCGGAGCTCACCAAGATAAGCGAAGCTCTGAAGGTCCTCGGGTTGGCGCAGCGTCCAGTCATCGTCTGCGGACAGGGTGTCCTCCTCAGCCAGGCTTGGGGAGAGGTGCAGGTACTGGCAGAGCTTTACGGAGTCCCTGTGGGCACTACTATTAATGGGAAGGGCGCATTTCCGGAGAACCACCCACTTAGCATAGGTGTTACCGGCTCTCGGGGTGGTACGGCCATTGGCAACAAGGTGATCGATGAGGCTGATGTGATATTCTACGTTGGGTGTAGCACCGACTCAACCGGAACGGACACGTGGAAGACTCCCAGCCTCGATACGCAGGCGAAGATAATACACCTCAACGTCAGCGAGGGGGAGGTAGGGAACAACTACCCGATTGAAGTTGCCCTCATCGGCGACGCTGCGGCAACACTGCGCGTCATGATCGAGGTTGCCGAAAAGCAGGAGAAGAAAGTGCGGAAACTCCCCCGGATCAAGGCGATCCAGAAGGAGAGAGAGGAATATGACGCCTACGTCTCGGGTCTCATGGCATCCAACGAGATACCTATCCACCCGCTCAGATTTATAAAAGAGCTGGGAGACGCCCTCCCCACGGATTACCTCATCGTCACCGACGTCGGCATCGCAGCCATCTACACAGCCGCCTTCCTCAAGCAAGGTGAGGCAGGACGGAGAATGATCTTCAACTACGCGATTGGAAGCCTCGGCTACGCTATTCCTGCCAGTATAGGTGCGAGGTACGCTCGCCCTAACAGCACCGTCATCACCCTTGTCGGCGACGGTAGCTTCGGCTTCACCGCAGGCGAGCTTGAGACTGTTGCCCGCGTCGGTGGTCCTAACCACCTCATCCTCTTCAACAACCAGAGTTTCGGCTGGATAAGGGCGGAGTGGCTGCTGAGCTACGGGAAGGAGTACGTTGACTTCGGTACCAACTTCAAGCCAGTAGACTATCTCAAGATTGCGGAGGGTTTCGGAATAGAGGCAACCCGCATAGGAAAACCAAACGAGCTCGGCCCCACTCTCAAGAGAAATTTCAAGAAGAAAGAACCCACATTTACCGAGATCATCGTTAAGCCCGAGGATAAGCTCGTCCCGCCTGTGCCGAGTTGGATAAAGAAGGCTGAGAAACAGGGCTTCAGCTACATAAAGTAAAACTCCTAACCAACGGCCTCGATCAGTCGGTCGACGTCCCCACGTGTATTGTAGAAGTGGGCAGAAACCCTTATGTGGCCGCCATGTGCCGCGCGCCCGGTGACTTTGATCTTCCTCTTCTTAAGCCTCTCTGCGAGGTCGACAGCGCCGTTCTGCATGTAGCTGACGACTGGGGACTTATTGCCCTTCGGCGTCCAGAGTTCTTTCCCGATTTCGTCGAGCCGCTTGTATAGGTAGCCCGTCGTGTCCAGCACCCTCTTCTCGACGTAGTCCATACCGAAACTGTTAAGGTACTTTAGCGACTCCTCGAGGGCGTAGACGCCCTGGAAGTTAATCGTGCCATACTCGAACTTCTCCGCCGTATCGGAGGGTGTGGGCTCCTCCGCATGCGCCCCATCCCAGATCTGGTTCTTCCACCCAGTCCGATCAGGTGTAAGCCCCTCGATGGACTCGGCGTCAACGTAGAGGAAGGCGAGTCCCGCTGGACCCATCAGATACTTATATGGGGCGACGGAGACATAATCCGCTTTATCCTTCTTGTAGTCGACCCTCAAAGCCCCCACGGCCTGAGTAGCATCTACGAGGAGCTTCGCGTTGTGGGCATGGGCAACTTCAGCCATCTCTTTAAGGTTAGCCCTGAATCCGTTCACATAGCTCACCTGACTCACCTGAACGAGCCTCGTCCTATCGTCGACGAGCTTCTCGAGGTCCGCGACATCAAAACTACCTTTAACTGGCTTCCAGACGCGTGACTCCACTCCATTTCGCCTAGTTGTATATGTCTCGAGAGGATTGTGCTCCCACTCTGGGAAGACCGCGTTGTCCCCCTTATTCCACTTAGTCCCATTGGTGACAATGTTGAGGCCGGAGCCCGTGCACATAGTGTAGGCTATCTCCCTCGGGGAGACACCGATGAAAGCCGCGATCATACCTCTGACTCTCTCTGCCCTCTCTAGCCAGCCTGAGAGGATCGTCCGGTTTCCTACGTCGAAGTTGAACCACTCATCCGCCCATAGGTCGTAGCCTTGCCTGACTTGCCGAGGCATCAGCCCTACAAAGGCGTTGTCAAGGTAGACCCAGTCCCTTAGAGCGGGGAAGTCCTGCCTGATCTCCTCTATGCTCACCATCTCCATCATCTTGGTGGTTGTAATATTTGATACCAGATGCCGGAAATCCTAAACGGCGCCACGGCTGACACTCAATCTATGTCGAAGAGGTTCCCGGTCACACCCGCCACCAACTTACTCGATAGGCTGGGGATAACTTATGCGAAGCACACTTATGATTACCAGAGAAAAGGAAGCGACGTAGCCGCGGATGGCCTCGGCGTCGGCCTCCATGATGTCATCAAGACACTGATAATGCAGAGGGACGGCGGTGAACCCATGATCGTCCTCAAGCACGGGGACAAGGAAGTGAGTCTTAAGGACCTCGCCCGTCAGATCGGGGCTAAGAATGTAGGATCTTGCGAGTTTAAGGATGCCCAGCGGCATACCGGGTATCTCGTCGGAGGCATAAGCCCCTTCGGCACAAAGCGGCAGATGCCTGTTTACGTCGAGGAGACGATTCTCCATTTGTTCAAGTTCTACATAAATGGAGGACAACGGGGTTTTGTTCTTGAGATGACCCCAGCCGAACTAATGAGGACCCTTAAAGTAACTCCCGTCAAGGTGGCCAGATAGGGGTTACATGTTTAGGCAATTGCCATTCTTAACGCGCAAGCGCGAGACGGTCGCGGACGAAGTCACCGCTAGAGCTGCAGATGACTTAATGACCGCAGACAGCTACTTAGCCAAGGCGATGAAGAAGGGACTTCTCTAAACCCCTAGGTGTGCTCTGAGGAGGGTCTCGAGGCCTTGTCGCCCGACGGCACCCAAGACCTGATCCACCTGACGTCCACCCTTAAAGAGGATGAAGTTTGGAATACTCATAATGCGAAAACGGGCTTGCGCCGCCCTGTTCTGATCGGTGTTTAACTTCGCAAAGTATGCGCGCCCTGCGTAGTCTCTAGCCAGGGCCTCAACGACGGGAGCCATCATCTTGCATGGCGTGCACCAGTCTGCCCAGAAGTCGACTAGTATAGGGAGTGTGACTCCAGAGATTGCTTGGTCGAAGTTCGAGTCAGTTAGGACGTTCACAATGCCACTCTGAAGGATGTTTGGCTTCGATGGCTGACTCATCATCCTCTCAAGCATCCTTCGCTTGATCTCTTCAAGCTCCTTATCTTCTGACATTCTTGACTTGATCAGGCAGTCGCTTGATAAAAATAGTCACTTCTTGAGAAAGTTTGGATTTGTGGAGTCGTACTTGTCGGCATCCTCCTGGCTCCCGGTGATTCCTTTGAGCCACTTATCTGCCCCGTCCCGCTTCCAATCACCAGCCTTCGTATGCGCCTTTATGTAGTTCGCGGGCATCGGGTGGGTCCCAACTTTCACTGGCAAACCAACGACGTTCTCAATGTAATTTCTGTGGTTTTCTATGTAGGGGCAGATAGGGTATCCCGCTAGGTAGCAGCTGGTAAGGTAGATTACCTCGGCTCCATACTTCTTCATATCCGCAGGTGCGGCCTCAAGGCGCTCACCTGGGCAGCCGCCACAAGCCATCCACCCAACAACCTCAATGGGCTCATCTTTTGGGTACTCGGCGAAAGCACCATCCCTCTCGTTGATTGATTTAAAGCACTTGTTACCCGTGCAGGTTCTGTTCCTGTCACAGATCATTATACCGACTTTGACCATGCCTCTTGGAGTGTAAGCTGTAAGAGATAATGATTACCACTCGACAAGCCCTTAAAAGTAGGTGTTACTCGTAGAAAACGTGCCAGCCAAGAAGAATATGAGCTACTACAGCAAGAAAGAGCTAAAGGAAATCGCAGATAGCCTAGACTCCGCCATAGCCCTGCCTGTCAACATCGAGATAGAGGCCGACTATAGAGTACTCGACTTGAGCGAGGTCGAGAAGATTCTCCGTGAATCGGGAAACATATTCCTCGCAGACTGTGGGTGTCGGAGCATCCACCATAACTGCGACTCACCGATGGATACATGCCTCGCTGTGAACGTTGGCCAAGATTACGCCGAGAAGAACCCAACAAATCACCCCAGAAAGGTCACTGTCGAGGAGGCCCTCGCTGCCCTTCGGAGAAGTCACGAAGCGGGGCTCGTACACATGGCTTATGTTATGAAGGGTGACGAGAAGCCCTTCCTAATCTGTAGTTGCTGCACCTGTTGTTGTCATACCCTAGGTGAACTTCTCCGAAACGGCATTCATACACAGGTTCTCACCTCTAAGCTCATAGCGGAGGACGATGATGCGAAGTGCACAGACTGTGGGAAGTGTGTTGAACGATGCGTGTTCGGTGCTCGTCAGGTTGTGGATGGTGAGAAGAAATATGATCGGATTAAGTGCTTCGGCTGCGGCCTCTGCGTCTCGACGTGTCCCTCTCATGCGATAAGGCTCGTTTACAGAAAGAAGGTCCTAGACTAGTCGCCCACAGTGATATGTCCAGTCACCGGGATATATAGTGGGCTGGTACCTTGTATCGAATATAACCGACCTGTAAGGTGCTCTGCACTCTTCGATGATTCTCCCTGTAGTGTCCTTGAGGACACCAAGAAGAGAACCCTCATCTACGATGTCTCCCAGCTCACAGCGGTTGTAGATTACACCCCCATGCTGGGTCTTAGGCCAACTGCTCCCATCGCTCAGGAGTTGCTCCGAATCCGAGTCCACTGGCTCCTCATTCAGCATACCGAGACCTATCATCACATTCTTTACGCCTTGAATGCCGGTGTTAACTAGATCCTCCCAAAGGCGTCCGCCCCCTCCGAGCTCGGGGCTTAGGGTGGGTATGCCGTTAAGCCCAGCTTGGATGCTGAGGCTCCCCATCATGCTGGGGCGAGTATTGACACCACCGAGGACGGGGACTCCCTGCCCGAAGAGTTGGTAGAGTCTCTTGTTCTGTTCACCGACTAGCTTCTCCGTCTCTGAGGTTCCTCTAGCGTGGATGTATCTCGCCATGAAGGCACGCCCCCCTTCATGTAGGTCCACGACTAGATCGGAGTTAATTATGACTTGATCCCAAATTTGAGCGGCTATCCGCTCCATGAGTAGCCCCTTACTGTCCCCAGGCCAGACTCTATTCATGTTCAAGTTTTCATATCCCATTTGTGGTGGGGAGGCGCGCTCTGCCACGTTGAAAGCGAGGGGGTTCGAGACTGGGATTGATATGAGGCAGCCCCTGAATTCCTTTGGATTTATATCGTCGAAGACCTTGTTGCTGATCTCCATTCCACCGTACTCGTCTCCGTGTTGCACCCCGAGCATTGCCATTCTTGGTCCCTCCCGCATCCCGGCAGCTACCCTGATAGTCAATGAAATCGGCGTGCAGTCTGCATACTCCCCGACCTTCACCTGGAACGTCTCAGCTCGGCCCAGCGAGACTCGGCGCCCGAAGACCCTTATGGGCATATACTTCACCTTGGAACTAATGGGAGGCAATGTGATAAAACCTCGACGCCCTTAAAAGTAGACTCAGAGAGGTCTAAAAATATGGGGTCCTTGAGGGAGGTAGCGGAGCTGGTCACCGTTCATTTGAGGATGAGGCCTGAGATGCATGCACGCGACGTCTACAAGCTCCTATTTCAGGGCGTTTACGGTGTGGGGCATTTGATGGGGCCCGGGGTCTGGGATTACCTGCAGAGAGAAGCGAAGAGCCTCGACGTTAAAGATCAGCCTAGCGAAGCTCTTACGGAGAGTGTATCGGTGGATGGTTCGGTTGTGCGTGTTAATCTCCGTCCCTTCATCGCGAAGGACTACTCCCTCATCCAACTAATGGAGGCTATGAGGAACTCGGAGATAAATGGAAAGTCGTCAGACTTTCTCGAGTTATGGGATAACTTCGTAGAGCTTGTTTTATCGGGGCAGCTCGACTTCGATCAAGAAGAGGTTAGCATCGTGAACAATAGCCTCAATAGAGACAAGCCTCAGCCTATGCACCACACCCAGGAATATAGAGATGCGTACCACCCAGCATATCGAGTAGTATTAAAACATAATATCCTCAAGATAATCGGACTCTAACAGGCTATCTTATTTAAAAATTAGTAGAAAACTATTACTCTACATGAGCAATCTCGAGAAAGCTAAACTAGACGCCTTCAATTGGATAGATAAGAACGAGAAGAGGGTCGTCGAAGTCAGTGACGAGCTATGGGAGTACGCTGAGCTTGGGTTCATAGAGCACAAGTCGGCTAAACTTCTATCAGACGAGTTGGAACGACACGGGTTCAGGCTGGAGCGAGGCGTGGCTGGGATACGAACCGCTTTCGTCGCCTCGTGGGGCTCCGGTAAGCCAATTATTGGAGTGATGGGGGAGTATGACGCCCTCATGGGCGTCTCCCAGAAGAAGACTCCTCGCAGGGAGCCAATCGTCGAGGGTGGAAATGGTCATGGCTGTGGTCACAATATCCACGGTACCTCCGGCATAACTGGCGCGATCGCTGCGAGATACGCGATGGAGAAGCACGGCTTAGATGGCACCATCAGGTTCTTCGGGACCCCCGCTGAGGAGAGCGGCAGTGGCAAAGTCTGGATGGTACGCGCCGGCGTCTTCGACGGCGTGGAGGCTGTATTGAGTCATCATCCCGGTGCGATGAACTATGGTGGTATTGGAAGCAGTCTCGCCAACAACAGTGTCAAGTTTCACTTCTACGGTAAAACGAGTCACGCTGCTGGCAGCCCTGAGCAGGGTAGGAGTGCCCTAGATGCTGTCGAGCTCATGAACATTGGCGTGAATTATCTCCGTGAGCACGTCATCCAGGACGCGAGGATGCACTACGTCATAGAGGCGGGGGGAGGACAGCCCAATGTAGTACCAGACTATGCGAGAAGCTGGTACCTCATTCGCGCCCCTGAGCGGGAGCAAGTTGACAGCATCTACTCTCGGATACTGAAGATAGCCGAGGGGGCCATACTTATGACTGAGACTCGTTTTGAAGTCGAGTTCCTCAAAGCTGTCTACAATAAGTTACCGAGCAAGACGCTTAGCAATCTAGTTTCCTCGAATATGCGTCTCATCGGTACCCCGAAATGGAGTAAAGAGGAGATGGCCTTTGCTGAAGAGTTGTCACAGAATGTTCCCCCGGAGCAGAAAAGGGACTCTTTGCGGAAGTCCAAACGCCCTGGTTGGGAGAAGCTCGAGAGCGTAATCATGGACGCGAGCATCCCCGACGCTTGGGACGAGGGGGAGGTCGGTCACGGTAGCACCGATGTCAGTGATGTTAGTTGGAGGGCTCCCACGATGGAGTTCTCCACCGCTACTTGGCCCCTCGGTATCCCTGGACATAGTTGGATGAATGTCGCAGCCTCTGGCACCGGGATCGGTCATAAGAGTCTCATCTTTGCCTCCAAGATTATAGCCGCCTCCGTTGTTGACCTGCTTACAAAGCCGGAGCTGCTGAAGGAGGCGTGGGAGGAGCAGAACAGGAGATCTTTGGGAAAGATCTATAAGAGCCCACTCCCCGTCGACGCGAAGCCGCCACTTGAGATGTGGGGGAAGAAGAACTAGAGTTTGTAGACGTCGCCAGGCTTCAGTATAACAACCTTTGTGGAGCCGCCAGCCTCCACTTTCTTCTTGTAGACCGTAGGGTCGGTGTCCCAGATGTGCATTGGCATAGCGACCTTAGGCTTTATCGCGAGGGTGAGGTCTGCGGCTTCGTCGTTGTCCATTGTATAGGTCCCGCCTGTGGCGCAGAGCATGAGGTCGATCCCCTTTAGCTTCTTCAGCTCTGGGATGAACTCTGTGTCGCCAGTGTGGTAGACCGTCTTACCCTCAGCGCGGATCAGGTATCCTACACCGAGGTCCTTTGGGTGGAAGGGTACACCAGGACTCCTGAACCTTTTAATGTTGTAGGCTGCGACTGCCTCGATCTCTACGTTTCCAATCTTTATTTTATCTCCAGGCTTCAAGGACGTTGGTATAACACCTGTCTTGGCGCAGTCGGCTGGGGCGATGAAGACTGTTGAGGGCCCGACAGCCGCTTTGAGCTTGTCCTCCTTGCAGTGATCTGTGTGGGAGTGGGTGGCGAGGACAAGGTCCCCCTTCGGTGTGTACTCTCCCTCGTAGGGGTCGATGTAGATGATCTTTCCCGCCGTCTTAAGCATCCAACTAGCGTGGCCTAGCCATTTTATCTCCATAACACTCACGAGAATGGACTAGAGCCTTGGACTTATTTCTTTTCTTATGAAGCGGGATTCGGTTCGCTGGCGGTTAAGAAGAGAAACCCTAGGGTGAATCGGAGAATACCTGCTAGAATCAGCGCCATGCTTATCCCCGTGTAGCCGGTGGCGGTGATGTGTCCTTGTGAGAGAGATCCCATCACGTATGAGCCTAGGAAATTGGAAACCCCTACAGCTGTCATGCTCGCAGCGAGGTATGTAGCCCTCAGCTTTGAAGGTGCTAGGTCAATCATGTAGGTCGACTGCCCGCTCGACCAAGCTGCTAACGCTACACCTATGAAGGCTTCAACCGCGAGTATGTGGAGCCAGCTCGTCGCAAATGCGTAAACGAAGCAAGAAGATGCCATCGCGACGCGGCTGAAGACTAGTACTGGTCGCCTCCCTAGTCGGTCCAGGGCTTTGCCTAGTGTCCTCTGACTTAAAACGTTCAATGCGAGATTCGCCACAGCGGCTGCCGACACTTGCCAGACGGTCATCTTCAATTTCCCCACCGTTATGTAGGAGGAGAAGGGCATCGCTGTCGAAGCGCCTACTCCGAATATGAAGCAGAGCAGCAGGAATCTTCTGAGTCTTTTATCCCCCATTAAGGCGCTGAAATCGAAATTTTCCTGCTTAGTCGTCGGTGGTTTCTCACTCGTGAAGGAGACTAGGATTGCTGAGAGGAAGCTAGAAGCTGAGGCGAAGAGTAGAAGGGGTTTGAATGAGGCCATTGATATGGGGCTGGTCTGGTTGATTGTGCTGATGAGGGCGATGACCATGGCAGCGAGACCCCCGACCTGGGATACGCTATTGATCCTCCCGATCATGGTCCCCCTTCGTGTCTCTCCCGCGTAGTCCCCGAGTAGGCTACCCCAGGCTGGTGTCACCATTGAGATGGCGACGCTTACCGCGATTATGAGGACTAGGAGAGTAGGGGGCGCGTCGACGAAGGCGAGTGCTGATAGTGCTGCACCGCCGAGTAGTCGACCTGCAATTATTACTCTCTTCTTCCCGAAGGAGTCTGCGAGGCTACCGAAGACGACCTGGGGGAGGTTTAGGGCGAGCTGCTTCCCGCCGTTTATTAGACCAGATTCGGCGACTGTTGCGCCTGCAGCGACGGCTATGGTGCCTGTGAATCTGTCGATGATGGTGTCTGATACCGATTGTGTGGCGCCGATAAGGTAGAGCACCCTGGGGTCTTTCTGGCGTTCCTCTACCTCTCCCATGGCTCCATTGGGGGGTCCCCTATATTATTTGAAACTATGGTTGCTTAGTTTCTAGGTCGTGATACGCACGCATTGTCCACCTGATGTCTGTCGAACCTACGACCAAAGACGGTTGTGGGTATAACTTTTAAACCTCTCTCGTTTCTAGTTAGAGGCGTCGCAGGGGTTCCCGAGTGGCCAAAGGGGTCAGGCTTAGGACCTGATGGTTAGTCCTCCGTGGGTTCGAACCCCACCCCCTGCACCATTGACCAAACCCCACTGTCTTACGTTTCCTGAACAGCGCGCGTGCGCATTAAAAAAGGGTTTGAAATAAAATTTTAATAACCCTGGGTCTAGGCGAGGAAGTGGCTGTCCGTCTGCCTCCGGCGCCCGATTGCACCGCGTATGTAGGCGATCTGTCCCTCGTGGTGGATGATCTCTGATATCTGCCTCATCAGTCTATCATAGCGCTTCACTGGGCCGCTTGGAGACTGGACCTCAGCCGAGAGGTCTGCTGCGCTAAGCTTACCCAATCCCTCGAGAACAGCCGCTCTGCCCTTCGCCATATCGGCTAACAACTTCGCCAGGGTAACTGACTTGTTGCCTACGTAGTCGTCGGGCCACCCCGCTGGTTTGTAGTTGTTGTCTCCCTTGAAGGTCCTCTGGAATCCTACATTCCACTGCTGGGAGAGGTGGGTTAGTATCCACTTTATGTTGTTCGCCTCACCTACTGGCTTCCAGTCGATCTCCGACTCTTTTAGATCCTTCATTGCGTTATCGAGTCTTCCGAAGGCGAGCGTGGCGAATGCCTTAAGCGACTTAGTCTTCTCAGACAATCAAATCACTTCTCAGTATCGACGAGTGCACGCTGGATTATAACAGTTTACGGTTCTGGGAATAATCCTTTAAGCGCGTTAGGGGCTTCTATTCCCTTATCGAGTTGATCGCATGGATCTCCACGGTATCAAGTTGCTTGACTTCCACGCCCATTTCCCTGTCCAGAGACCAGAATCCAGGGCTATCTACACTCAACATCTGATCCAGAGATATGGAGAGACTAAAGCGAAGGTCATCATAGCGAACTCGGCGAGGTATAGAGAGGAGTGGAGGCTCAAGTGGGGCTTCGAGTCCCCAGAGACGGATATTCACACCGACGAAGAGCAGGCGGAGCGCTGGATCGCAGATATGGACTCCAAAGGGCTTAGCAGGGTCAACTTCGTGATGGGAGGAGGCAACGACAACCTCTCTAAGATCGTTAAGATGCACCCCGACAGGTTCACGGGCTTTGCGCAACACGAGCTCTTCTCCGAGGACGCTGCGGTTGAGCTGGAGAGGGGCGTGAAGACACTTGGACTCAGGGGGTACAAGCTCATCGCTTCTGGCTTGACCAGACCTATCGATGACAAGGCAGCTTACCCAGTCTGGGAGACTGCGGAGAGGCTTGAGGTCCCGGTGCTCATTCACTTTGGTGTTCTTGGAGGTGGTGGTGGACCCGCCCGTAACCTTCACAACCTCGACCCCTTAAGCCTCTGGGAGGTGGCTGCGAGCTTTCCTACACTTAACTTCGTAATTCCCCACTTCGGCGCGTGCTACTTCAGGGAGCTCCTCCAGCTATGCTGGGCCTGCCCCAACGTCCTCATCGACACATCTGGGAGTAACCAGTGGATGGCTTGGATGCCCTACAAACTCACGCTCCGGGACCTCTTCCTCAAGTGCTTAGAGACCGTCGGACCCGACCGTATAATATTTGGCACCGATTCGAGTTATTTCCCAAGGGGCTTCGCCGTCGACTACCTCCGCGAACAGCTGAGGGAGGTGCGCGCCATCGGCGTAGATGAGTCAACAGTCCACAAGATATTCTATGGGAACGCTGCAAGGCTTCTAAAGCTTGACTGAACCCCCGCGAGCGCTATCGCTAGGTGCTCTTTGTAACTATGCCTTAAATGACACCAAGTTTCTCAAGCTGTTCCTTCAGGGTATGCGTTTCATTCTCCGTCATTGCCCGAAGTGGTGCCCTCGGGTTTCCGCAATCTATCCCCCTAAGCCGAAGAGCCTCGTAATGTGGTGAAATAGCCGGCTTCTGGAGAAGCTTACGGAGGCTGTTGACCCTGAACTGGAGCTGGCGTGCCTCCTCCACGTTCCCCGATTTGTAGGACTTCCAGAGTTGGGCGTAAATCTCAGGAAATGCGTTAGCGTACCCCGTGATGGCGCCCCTCGCCCCCATGAGGAGTGCGGGAAGGACGTAGCTATCTGTTCCGCATATGACTGTGGCTGAGGGTGGAAGAGCCTGGAGATATTCCATTACCTGGACGAAATCGCGACTACTGTCCTTTACCCCGACTACTCCCGCTGCGAATAGTTTCTTCATCAGCTCGGGGGTGACATTGTTCACAGCGTTTCGGGGAATGTTGTAAACGTAGACTGGGAGCTTGACGGCGCTAAGAATTGTCTTGTAGTGGGTGAGCATCGACTCTTCGTCTGGTGTGACGTAATAGGGTGTGACACAGCCGAGGGCGTCGACTCCTGCTGCTTCAGCGTCCATCGCCAGTCTCAGCGTTTCCTCCGTGCTTGGTGCCCCAACGTGGGCGATTATCGGCATTCTTCCCCTAGATTGCTTCGCCGCCACCTTGAAAGCCTGAGTGCGTTGATCCGTCCTCATTATGGCGCCGAGGCCGGCCGTACCGCAGAGGAAAAGCCCGTTTACGCCTCCCTTAATCTGGAATTCGATAAGTTTCTTCAGCGCGCTCTCATCGACCTCACCCTTTGAGTCGAAGGGTGTGATTAGTGCAGTAATTATCCCCTCTATCTTCATTCCTAGGTCCCTTGATCCTTTGTGCTTTGAGATAATAAGCGTCTCCCAACGCTTATCCGGAGAGGGTGTAAATCCTCATGATGGGTACTCCTGAGATTCTAAGCATAGGGGAACCAATGGTGGAGTTCTGCGCGTCAGAGATCGGCCGTCTGGGCTCAGTAGAGCCCTTTAAGAGGGGGTGGGGCGGCGACACAAGTAACTTCATCGTGGCAGTCGCAAGGCTCGGTGGTTGTGCTGGTTATCTATGCAGACTCGGCGGCGACGAATTCGGCAGAAGCTTCCTAGATCTCTGGAAAAGGGAGGGGGTGGACGCGAGCCAAGTCGTTGTTGACTCCGGCGGCTTCACCGCGGTTTACTTCATTAGCCTCAAACAGGATGGTGGACACGACTTCACCTACTATCGAGCTGGGGCCGCCGCGAGTATGTACTCTTATAGCGACCTCGACCTCGCCTACGTCAGGGGCGCCAAGGCGCTTCACAGCAGCGGCATAACCCTCGCCGTGAGCGAGAGCCTCAGGGAGGCCTCTATGGTCTCCATGAAGGAGGCGAAGAAACAGGGCGCTTTGGTGAGCTTCGACATAAACATGAGGCCAAAGCTCTGGCAAACCGACGTCGCCAGGAGGAGCTGCGAGGAAGCATTCGCGCTAAGCGACATTGTCTTTGCCAGCATGGAGGATGTGAGGATCCTTTATAGGATCGATGAGCCGAGGGCCGCTGCGGAAAAGCTTGAGAGCCTCGGAGTGGGCACGGTCATCGTAAAGCACGGTGCTGAGGGCTGCCTGGTCTCTTCCGGGGGAAAGCGATTTACGAGCCCGGGGTTCAGCATTGATGTTCTTGACACAACTGGCTCGGGGGACGCATTCGACAGCGCCTTCGTCCTAGCGACACTTGAGGGGTGGGAACCAAAAACTGCTGCCTCATTCGCTAACGCGGTGGGCGCACTAACCGCTACAGGGCTAGGCGCCGTCTCTCCAATACCCACACGAGAACAAGCGCTTAGACTGATGAAGGAGCAGGGACACTAAACACCCGCCCTAACAGTACACTCTAAAGCTTCAACTATCTTCGCCACGATATTACACCATGTTCTCAAGCATCGGTGGTCTCGGGGTATCCGACATTCCCGGATTAAAGAAGTGGAGGAGCAAGCAACTATCCAGCAGCGACCCCTCAGGGGGCAACCTGGACTTCGTCCCAGTCCCGGCGGGGGAATCGGTACAGCTGGGGAAGGTGAATGGGGCCGGCTGGGTCTCCCGCATATGGTTTACCGTCTTATGCCCTGACAAGGACGTGTACCGAAAGCTTATTCTCCGATTCTATTGGGACGGCGAGGAGAATCCGAGCGTCGAGACTCCCTTCGGGGATTTCTTCGGCGCAGGTTTCTCAGAATACGCCCAGAACACCAGCCTTATACAGGGAGTCACCAGCGGCGGCTTCTACAGCTACTGGCCCATGCCATTCACCCACGGCGCCCGGTTCGAGGCTAGAAACATAGGCGATGTCGACATATCCCACCTCTATTATGGCATTCAGATCCACGAAACCGATGTGGGGGAAGGAGTGCCCCGCTTCCACGCCAAGTGGAGAAGGGAAAATCCGACGAATATCGGCCAGAACTACACCATCCTTGAGGCCAAGGGGCGGGGACACTACTGTGGAGTAGTCCTAAGCATGCAGGCCTACGATAAGGGAAGTCGTTTCATGCTCGAGGGAGATGAGATGATCTGGGTCGACGGCGAAGGCGAGCCCAGCATTAAGGGGACCGGGACCGAGGACTACTTCCAGGGGGGCTGGTACTGGGAAAACGGCCCATTCTCTGCCCCTTTCCACGGCCTCACCATAGGAAATAAGATGCATAGTAAATACTGCGCCTACAGGCTACACATACCCGACCCCATACCATTCGAGGAAAAGATCAGGGTCACTATAGAGCACGGTAACTACAATATGCTCCAAGAGGATTACTCCAGCCTCGCTTACTGGTACCAACTCGAACCACATGACACTAGTTTCGGTGGCATCTCTGACGATGCTTCGTACGTCATCCCGATGGGTACCCGCTTGGAAGCCTACCTAATGAGCGAACTAGTGCAGGATCCGCCGGCTAACGTGGAGCGGAGGAAAGTGATCTCAGCTGCTGCACGTTTCAGGCTCCAGCTCCGAGAGGCGAAAACCAAGGGGGTGATCCCGCCAGAGTTGGAGGGGCTTGACGACGGTGACTTCCTCCGGGCTGACTTCGAGGGGCTGAAGAGGATCGTTGACAAAGTCGTGAAAAAAGGCGGTAGGTAACGCGCGCGTGGGTCATTTAATTTAGAGGTTTTTGTGCAAGTCCTTGGATAAAATAGAAAGTAAGTTTAAAACCACGTGTATCAGATAGTCTGACCATCTCATCTAAAACCTCATTTTTCATATGCTCTTTAAACTCGACAGGTATGGCATAAAACAAATCCAAAGGATAGGGGTTCTCGGTCAGATATTTCGCGGGATTCACATAATTTATTCTATATTTACCAAAAATATCCAAAATCGTTAACTTAACTTCTTTAAGCATATCTTGAAATTCTTCAAGCGTAACATGCATTTCCTCATACTCCTTTAGAACAGAGTTTACTTCGATAAACTTTGGATGCCTCTTAGCTACTATCCTAAGAAGCTCCAAACTCTCTTTTTGGAAGTCTTTTCCTGCTGGAAAGAATAACCCAAGGTATCCTCCAGGCTTCAAAACTCTGTGCATCTCTCTTAAAGCCTTTAACTTATCTGGGAAGAACTGAAAAGTAAACGTACTAATCAACACATCAAACATATTACTCGGAAAATCGAGTGATTCAGCGTCTCCTTTACTAAATCGAATACTGTCATAACCGAGTTGTCTTTGCATTTCATGGGCTTTATCAATCATTTTTTGCGAAATATCTACGCCATAGATTTGCCCTTGCTTATTACAATATTCGTATAGTCCTATTGTTGTTAGTCCATCGCCGCATCCAATATCCAAGCCGGTTGGATTAATTGGGATTTTAATGTCTCTCAGAAGAATTTTTGCTGCTTCTTTCCACCCTTGGTAATTTTCAGCATGGAGATCGTATGATTCTTCGATTCTTTTCTTATCAATGGACACTAAAATCACGTGAAAAGTTGTTGTTATATAAATTTATAAGTTTTTTACTCGCGCACGAGTTAGAAAACCCTTAATTTTTTTTTAATTTAATGACGCATCTGCGTTAAATAAATAATAAAATGTTCCAGATTGAAATAAATAACTTTAAAAACAAGTGGCGTACCCGCATACCTGTATATTGGGAGCCTTCTAGGTGACCGTTATACAACAAAGGAGTGAATGAAATGGGTTATAGAGAAAGGCGCAGCTTCGACCGTGGACCACGCGAGATGCACAAAGTAACGTGCTCTGACTGTGGCAAGGAGACGGAGGTCCCCTTCAAGCCAACAGAGGGTCGTCCAGTCTACTGTCAAGAGTGCTTCGCCAAGCACAGGCCACCGAGAAGGTACTAAGCCGTAAAGTGAGCCGCGAGCGGGCTTAAACCCCGCATAGTATTTTTTATTATTTTTCAAAAACCACTCAAACTAGGAGTGATACTGCCACTAATAGCCTATACTCGTCTGCCCCATCGGCGGTGTGGTTCTCGACATTATCTCCCCGAGAAGCTTACGGCCGAAGTCAGTGAGTTCTAGTATCTTCCATTTTATCACACCAAGGTGCTGGAGGGAGCGCCTGACGCCATGAGGTATTGCATTTGCTGGTACGACGCTATCCTTGTACTTTGCTAACTCGTCTTGGTACAGGTATAGGAGGTTTCTCCGAGATAGGTCGTCAAGTTCACGTAGCTGATCCGTCGAGTAGGTCTTTATTGTGACTCGCTGCTCAATCTCATTCGGGAACCTAACGAAGTGAACGACTCCTTTAGTGGTTCTAATGTAGCCCGCTTTTTCTAGGCTGGCGAGGCTTCTCTTCCCACCTTGTTTGTAACGATACTCCTTCAGGAGGTCACTGACGGGCACACCATTCGATGCATCATGAAGGCATCGGAGTATATCCACTTGTATGGGCCCTATCACGTCGATCCTTCCTTCGGGATGGGTACTCTGTGTTATCCCCAGATTTAGGTATTTATGGTCGAGGGGATTAGCAGATGGATAATAGTGCCGCATATGACATCCTAAGGGCTTGCAAATCGCTTGTTTGTGATCTAACTTAAGAACCACGAGATCCGAGCTTCTTGGAAGTCAAATGGTTTCGCCTGAGTTGGAGGAACTGACGTGGCTCGCTGTTCATGGTAGAGGAGTCATTAACACCGCACACTCTTCACAGATCGCGCTCACCCTCTCCAATGCGGGAGTTGCTGCAGGGAGAGATGCATTCTATTACATGAGGTATGATGATAGCCCAGAGAGGGTCCAGCTGCCCTTCATCTATTATGCTGTGTTCGGCAACCCAAGGATCAGAGTGGTCCTTCCAGAGGAGGTCGAGCCTGTGGGCAGTATATTCGACACAATAGCGGTGTTGGATTCATCTCTTATTGTTAAATCGACATCCCAGAGGTCATTACTCCTAGATGGAGCTAAGAGAGCTGCGGCTCTTGTTGTTAGCACCTCCTTAAAACCGAGTGTGATCCTGAAACTGGTTAGGAAGTATGGCTGTGCTCAGGACTGGGAAGGTAGGATTATTACCCTTAGAGCCAAGAAATACAATCAAAACATAGCCCTGGGGATGATAGGGGCTATAACCAAAGCCATGGAGCCTCTCTACTCCATCGATGACGTTGTTGAGTCGATGGTTGAAGTCGAGGGGAAGACGGACTCTGTCGATGTAGTCAGGTCCGCATATGAGGAGGCTGATTCACTCAAGGTCTCTCTCAAGGCTGAAGACTGTGAACAGTACAAGTTAAAATCAAGCGTAGGTGAAGCGGAGTCGTCCATTGGGACAAAGAGGTGGTGGGACAGGGAAGCCTACATGAACCTCAAGGAGAAGGTCGCAAATGCCCCTACGTACGAGCAGAGGATCAAATCTATGCCGAGGTGGGAGGAGATTGCCCCGGCGCTCATCGAGTTTGGTCCGAGGGTATCTGAGAGAAATATCGGCTTCAAGACGAGTTTCGCGAGGACATTCAGGCCAGTGATTGATAAGAATAAGTGTGTTGATTGTAAGATTTGTCACGTCTTCTGTCCCGATGGGGCTATAGACTTTGATCCTATCAAGGTCAACTACGAGTACTGTAAGGGTTGTGGAATTTGCGCGAGGATGTGTGGCTCTAAGGCGATATCGATGCCGCACGAGCTAAAGGCTTTGGAGGGTCTCGATGAGGAGGAGTTCCTCTCTATACGGGAGGCTCTTATCGAGTACGCTTATTGAGGTGATTGATGTATGAGTAAATCTTCGCAGGTTGCCGTTCAGAAAGCAGTTCAAAAGCGGCGCGTTTGGACAGGGGCTCGATCCGTAGCGGAAGCTGTGAAACTGGCTGATGTCGATGTGATTGCGGCATATCCCATTAGGCCTTACACAGGCATCATGAATGCTCTCGCAACGATGATAGCTGGTGGGGATTTCTACGCTGAGTACCTAGTATGCGACTCTGAGCACAGTCAGTTCGAGGTAGTGAAGCACGCTTCTGCGGTTGGGGCTAGGACCTTCGTCGGGAGCTCAGGTACGGGGCTGATCTACGGTTCAGAGGCCGTGATAGTTACGGCTCTCGGCCAATTACCGGTGGTGGGAATCGTGGGTTGTCGGTCACTCGATGATCCTGGTAACTTTGGGATGGAGTGGAACGACGCTTTCCTGTTTAGGGACGTTGGATGGCTCATGGCATGGTCCAAGGATCCCCAGGAGGCGCTTGAGATGACCCTAATCGCGTATCGGATTGCTGAGGACTCTAGAGTTCTACTTCCTCACTTTGTGGCGTTGGATGGAGCGGCTATCACCCACGTGGCTTCGTCGGTTACCCCACCGAAAAAGGAGCAGGTCACAAAATTCCTACCACCTTACAAGCCTCTTCATCCACTCGATCCCGCGTATGAAGTAGTGAGTAAGGCGATGCACATCGCCCCATCATTGATAGGACCCGAGCAGAGGAAGTCCGTCGACGCCGCAATGAAGAGGGCGAAGAACATCGTTATTCCAGAGGTGTGGAAGGCTTGGGGGAGCATATTTGGAAGAGATTATTCTCCCTTCTTCGAGGAGACCCATATGGAGGACGCCGATTATGCCATCCTTTCGATGGGAGCGTATTCCAGAAATGTTGACTACGTCGTCGAGAAGATGAGAAATTCGGGAATCAAGGTGGGGTCGCTGCGCTTAAAGTACTTGAGACCATTCCCGACGGAAGAGCTAGCCAAGGTTCTCGATGGTGTGAAGGGAGTCGGCGTAGTCGACTTCTCCTACAGCTTTGGTTCACCTGGTAATGGGAGCGTTCTCTACAATGAGGTGAAGGCTGCTCTCTACGAAGCTAAGCAACGTCCTCTAATTATGGACTACATCTTCGCAGGAGGCAGGGAGATGACTCTCCCGGAGCTTGAGAACTCCATTAAAGCCTTAATCGAATCGGTGAGGAAGGGTCGTGTTGACAAGCCCGTCAGGTGGGTCACTGTGAGAGGTGAAGATGAATGAGCGACGAGGTTAAACTGATCAGTAAGCTGACCGAGATACCCAAAGAGGACTACTATGTATCTGGGCACAGGACCTGCGCTGGGTGTGGCCCGGCGCTGGGCTACAGACTTGTATTGAAGGCAGCTGGACCTAATACTATAGTGCTGGGTCCAACGGGTTGCATGTATGTGGCGAACGGACACCAGTTCCTTTCCTCCCCCTATACCGTTCCATGGTATCACACTCAGCTCGGG
>JBGPRA010000008.1:0-26260 GCA_041489375.1 Bathyarchaeia archaeon
CTTTATCTCCCCTTTAGCTATGTTCGCATTTCTAGGGACAATCTTATGGTTAATCAACTTGGTTATCTCCTATATACTTAGTTTTGCTTCAACTGACATGTCTCGTGATGCTTATACTAAGCAGCCTTTAGACCTTGGTTCAAGCATTAGCTATGTTTTCAGTAGAATTGTGACATTCCTAATTGCAGCGATTTTTGGGATGCTTCTATCGATAACCATCGTTCTAATACCCGTTGTTATTCTGACCTTCGTTATTATGGTAGTAGATGAAACGGAAGTCTTTGATGCTCTTGGAAAGGCTTTCAACGTCATCAAAGCCGACTTGGGAGACATCATAATCGTCATAATAGTGGCCATTGTTGGATTCGCGGTAACCAGCATGATTCCCTTAGTTTCATCGCTACTATATTCCATTTTGAACGTCGTAATCGGTCTAGCGTTCATAGACATTTATATGAACTTTAAAAACCGTTAATCGTTCACCCTTAAACTCGCAAATCTTTTACCTAATTAATCCAACTAATATCGAGCCATATGACAAAAGTGAAGGAGATATACCTCTGCGAGATATGTGGGAACAAGGTACAGGTTCTCGAGTCTGGAGTAGGGCAACTAGTCTGCTGCGGACAGCCCATGAAGAAAGTTGCTTCATAAATATTCCAGAATAATTAGAGAGACCACTTAATTACTACCTTTTTTCACGCTCTCACGCCCAGTTTTTACTAGGGGTCCTTATGAGCTTCCTTTTTCTTGAATGATCCATATAGCTCATCTATCTCGATCCTAGGCTGCTCAATAACAGGCTCTCCATCGACAATGAGCCCAGTACCGTTTCGAAGTGGACCGAGCTGGGAGACCTTTACGCCTCTCTCAGTGCACACTTGAACTACCTCTCCAACCGATTTAGGATCGGCGACAGCGATGATTGTTCCGTATGACGGTGCTCGGAGGAGATCTTGGTTTAAGCTCTGCGTAAATTCTGCGTAGGTCACGTCAATGGAGCTGAAACTGAGACTGAGTCTTAGACTACCAATGACCTCCAGCAGCGCTCCCTTTACTCCCCCCTCCGAAACATCGTGTAGAAGCCTCACTCCCTCTATACCTTGGAGTGTAAGTATGATTGGGAGGGCGGTAAACTTCCTCCACGCCTCATCTGATATGCCCATGCTCAGGTTAGTAAGCCACACTGCCTCTCCTCCCACATCCCCGATGAGCAGAACGATATCACCCTCATTTGGAGGTGTCACCTTTCTTATTTGCCCGCCCAAGCAAGTCGTCGAGACGAAGGGGATTCGTAATCCAGAGTATGTCGCAGTCTGTCCCGCAGCAATCTTAACCCCATACTTCTTTGCCTCGTCACCAAGGCTCTTGGCTATTATCTTCAGATCACTCTCCCTCGTTCTCAATGGAAGGTAGATGCCTGTGATCATGTGAGTAGGGCACCCAAATTTACAGGCAACATTACTAGCAGCATAGTGAAAGGCGAAGAACCCTAACGCCTCGATTGGAACACCTATACTCGGGCTGTGTGCGATCACTGTTCTATCTGTTAACCCGACAGTGGCGCCATCCAACTCAAGATCCTTATCAAGAGGTATAAATGGGAGAACACTTCTGTTAAAGACTTTTCGCGATACCTTACCAAGTCCTAGCACACCACTCATAGTCTTCCCTCATAGTTTCCAAGTTAACGTATTAATTCCTAACCTGCTCAATCTGATGGCAACGACCATAACGTGAGCGCTTACCTCCTCAAAAATGCCTTGTTAGGGTTAGGGCTTAAATATCGTAGCCATTAACTGAGGAAGGTGAAGAGAATGGTTGACCTCTCTACAGACTTAATTTTCGGATTAGTGATCGTCGCAGTCGCTGCCATTGCAATCATAATGTTCTGGCGTGCCTCCGGTGGCTCAAAGAAAAATAAAGAACCCGAGGCCAAGCCTGATGATACGCAAAAAGAGGATCCGCTTAAAGTTGAGTTACAGATGACTGAGAGGAAGGTCAAGGTCCCAACCATCGAGAAAAAGATCGACACATTAGAAGTCGAGAAGGCGAGGAGCCAAATCAGGACTCTAACCCTGAAACAGGAGATCAATAGTATGGTTCTCCGCCGTCTCTTTGAGGCCGAGGATGAGGGTGAGATCAGCCGAGAGGAGCGCGTCAGACTCGGGAAAAACTACGAGGATGAGATGAAGCAGATCGCAGAGGAACTAAAGAGGAGCGAGATGCTCATAAGTCTAGCCGAGTTAGAGACGATACGCGAAGAGATAGTTCAGAAATTCGAAGAGAGTCTCAGCCAAACACAGAGTCGTATAGACCTCATACTTAAAGAGCTGAAGATTCCTGAGCCACCCAAGCCTGCTGAAGAGGAGAAAACAAAGCTCCCAGTCGGTGCGAAGAGGCGTCGCGTCGCAACGAAGACGAAGACTGGAGAGCTAGAGGATGAAGTTGAGGAGCCCACTGGTCAAGAGGGCGAGGAAAAGCAGCCTACAGGGAGGCAGGACGTTGAGAGTCGCCTAGAGCAGCTCAAAAAAGAGGTAATGAAGGAACTAGACGAACTCGACAAGCTTGAACTGGAGAACTAGACTTGAGTGCACACACCTCAGCTAAGAAGAAAGCCGCCATGAAAGCGGTAAAGCACATCGAGAATGGCATGATCCTGGGATTAGGAAGCGGGACAACAGTAGCTTATGCTATCCAGCGGATCGGGGAACTACTCGCTACTGATGAGATTTACGACATATTCGGTGTCCCAACAAGCATTCAAACTACATTCGAGGCAATAAAAGCCAAGATACCCCTCACCAGTCTCGACGAACACCCACAGCTCGACCTTGGCATAGACGGCGCGGACCAGCTCGACGTGAAACTTAACGCCATAAAGGGGGGTGGTGGAGCTCTGATGAGAGAGAAGATCGTTGCCGCAGCATGTAAAGAGTACATTTTTATTGCTGATGAGTCGAAGCTGACCGATGTCCTTGGCACTGGCAAGGTTGTGCCTGTCGAGATACACCCCTTCGCTGTGACGCCTGCTTTAAAGGCTGTAGAAAAACTTGGAGCTAAGGTTAGTCTCCGCTTAAGCTCGGGCAAATTAGGCCCCCTTGTCACAGATAATGGCAACTACATAATTGATGCAGACTTCGGTCCTATTCAGGACCCTTGGTGGCTAAACCGAGAGCTCCACGCTATACCCGGTATTATTGAGACGGGGATGTTCCTCGGATATGCTCACTTGGCGTATGTCGGTGGTAGGGGCTCGGTGAGGCGCTTAAAACCCCAACCCGACGCGGTGTTGCGTGCAGCGCGTATGAATAGGCCTGGGATGACAGCTGCGAAATAATCACTACGAGGAACTCTAGAAAGTCCAAGATTGTGACCCTGACCATAAAGCCATGTATAGGGTATGACGCGCACGCATCGGGTTCTAGAAAGCCTTAAAATGGCTGATTGAGTTGCTTAGAAAGCGATACCCCCTAACGGGGATCAAATGCTGGGGTCTCCTAGCCTGGTAGGGAGCGGGCCTGCTAAGTCCGTGAGCCTTGCTCGCGAGGGTTCAAATCCCTCCCCCGGCGCCACATCAATAAGGCGTAAATAAGTAGGATCCATCCTGATCCTTGGTATCAGTATGTCATACTACGTTAAAGACTACATGGAGAAAGAGTTCCCAACGCTAGAGGTCGAGGCTACGGCAGTAGCAGCTGCGAAGATTCTCGACAAGGAAAAGAAGGGCTACATTATAGTCCTCGACAAGGGGAAGCCCTACGGAATAGTCACAGAATGGGACCTCGTCAGTAAGGTTTTGGCAACGGAGAAGGACCCGAAGACGTTGACGCTCAAAGAGATAGCTTCCAAACCCGTCATTACCATCGACCCCGATGAGGACCTCTTAAAGGCCTCGGAGCTAATGCAGAAGAAGGATATTAAGAGGATACCTGTGGTCAGGAGCGGCGTGATTTACGGGGTTATTACTTCCACGAACATCGCTCAGAAATGCGGTGAATATGTGAACAAGTCCGTTAAGGACATCTTACGCTGGTCCTTTCCAATAGGTTAAGAAGGCGAGACGTTCCAGTCAACGCCACCCTTCAAGAGTTCATTTTTTAACTGCACAACGTTCTCAAACAAAATAGTTTTAATTCCTAACTTCTCAGCAGCCATTAAGCAATTTGAATTATCGTCTATGAAGAGGCATTCACTTGGAGTCAGTTTCATTCGATTAAGTATCAGTTCGTAGATCCCTCCATCTCCAGGGCTATCAGGTAAGTCTGGCTTTCTCAACCCTACCTTGCATGAGAAGATCACGATGTCGAAGTAATCGTCAATTCTATGTTGTCTGAGCCACCTCGCCCTTGATGGTTCGATGTTCGATAAAGCGGCGACTTTGTACCCCCCGAGTTTCAATCCTTTTACCAATTCAAGGACTTGTTCGTTGAATTTTGCTGCTGTAAAGGTCCTCTCCCAGATATTTACGTAGTCGTTGGATGGATCTCCGAAGTGCTTGAAAACCATCCTCATCCATTGTTCTTCCGAGATAATTCCTCTCTGAGCGTCTGGCATACCCGATTCAGCTAGTCTTTTGAAGTCTTCCGCAGGTATCCTATACTTGTCCTCGATATACCTGTAGGTTATCGAGTTGCTCCAATCGACGACGACTCCCCCGAGGTCGAAGATCACTCCCTTTATTGTCAAGTAACTTTTTCAACCGCCTGACTGATTTCTTTATTGAGGGCCTCTCTGTCGTGAAGGCTGCTCTTTATCTGGACGCCGTTAACGATTAACCAGTGGTTAGCCAGTCTCATAGACTCTGATGGATTTTCCCACTGGTTGATCAGTTTGACGGGTAGTTCAGGGTATGTAACCTTCAGGATGTCTCTGACCCTGGTTGCGAATGGGAAGGAGTACTCGCATGTAGGGTTGTAAATGGCAAATGCCTTGTTCCTGTCCCCGGAGTTTGGAGTATAGTTAAGCCTATGTGGTGAGGCATAGCGACCATCGATCTTTAGTATCATCTCTTCACCTCTCTTCACGAAACCGTTCGATGCGTAGAACTTCTCCATCGGGATCCCCTCACCTGTGTTGAATGCCTCGGTGGCGATGAATCGACATGAACTCCCTTTCAGAGTTCTAGGCTTGGCTCTACACTCTTTGACGAAGTTCTTCATCAGCGCAGTGGAGATTCCTTTCCCCTGGGCCTCCTTGAATGGGTTGTAAACGCAGCGGAGAAGCATGACTCCCCCTCGGGGCTTAGGTATAAAGGGGGCAACATTCTCAGGGTAGAAAAGGAGTTGAGCGGCGGGTTTTCCATCTAGATATGCGACCTTTACGCACGAACCATACTCATTTAGCATATCTAATATCCAACGCCGCCGGAGTTCAATGCCCCGTCTTTGAAGAGGGTCATCTAGCTTATTGTGGCTGCAGACTCTGAATGCGTCATCAATATTGGACTCTGTAACATCCCTTACATCAATCATGCCCATTAGGATCTTTGAGTAAAAGTTGGGTATCAGGGTTCCGCTTAGAGGTCAGTGAACCCATCAACAGTCTTCTTATCTAGCCTCTTTACGAGCTCGATGAGGAGGCTGACGGTATTCTCGGCATCTTTGAGGCTGAGTAGGCCGCTATGGCTGTGGATATGCCTCGTTGGAACACCGAGGACGACGGTTGGACAACCAGCCCTGCTCATATGTATGGGCGCCCCATCGGTCCTTCCGCCTTTCATCTGAGTAAGCTGGAGTGGGATCTTACACTGCTTCGCTGTATCGATTACAAATTCCTTAAGAGGTTGGTTAGGAATCATGCCGGCGTCGAACGTGAGTAAACTCGGGCCTTTCCCCATCTTCGCTTGGGCATCCTGTGGCTTAATGCCAGGCACATCACCAGCGATATCCACTTCGAGAATTATTGCTACGTCTGGGTCTACAACGTGAGCTATCGTTGTTGCTCCTCTGAGACCGACCTCCTCCTGCACGGTCGCCACCCCAAAAAGCGTGTTAGGATGCTCAATCTTCTGCTCCTTTAGCCTCATGAAGCCCTCAGCGAAGACAAAAGCCCCGATGCGGTCATCGAATGCCTTGCCCATAGCAACTCTTCCGTTCTGGATTAATTGAAAAGTGCTGAATGGGACAACCGGGTCACCGACTCTTAGACTACACTCCTCAACCTCCTCCCTATTGGTTGCGCCAACGTCGATGAACATATCCTTCTTCTCAACGACCTTCTTCCTTTCCTCCTCCGGGAGGATATGGGGAGGTTTCGAGGCGATGATTCCGTGGACATCGCCTTTGTTCCCCCTCACGACGACACGTTGTCCGAGGAGAACCTGGTCGAACCAGCCACCCAGCTGGTTAAACGTTAGGTAGCCCTCATCGGTGATGCTAGATACAATAAAACCCACCTCATCCGTATGCCCTGTGACAAGTATCCTCGGCCTCTCACTGGATCCCTTAGCAATGAAGCCAACCGAGCCAAGCTTATCGGTTATCACATCATCAGCGTAAGGAATCATATATTTCTTGAAGAGGCTGTTCACCTCCCTCTCGAAGCCAGAGGGTCCGAATGCCTCCATCATCTCCTTCATGAGTTTGAGAGACTTGTTGTTAAACATAGTACATGCATCGATGGGGCCATTAACGATTTAGATTTATCCCATAAGCGAGATTCGGCTTTTCGTGATTCTCTCTCCCCTATTTAGAGTATGTGTAACTAATTGGGCGTCCACAATTTTCTCCCCTCATGAAATTAGGAGCGATGATCATCATCTATTATCTCATAGAGGTGTTGTTATGGGGAAGCATCAGGGTCCGATCTAAGAACACCCGTTATTTAACAACAACGAGTCAATATAGTTTGTCAAATGATCATGTTTTTTCTATGTATATTTATTTATAGTTGAGGAGTGGTTTTATCCGTATGTCATGGAGGATCTAGAAGTAAGGAGCCGCGCCGCGTCGAATGTCATTCCGTGTTACCGTTGGGGCGGCCTCCCCTCCTAGGCAGAGAGTGAGCAGCCTTACCGTTTCCTTGGAAGCCCATTGCCTGCGGCTACGGCAACTTTAATCAATGATTATATCAAGCTAAAAGGTTATTCTCTCACATTATGAGAGCAACTCAAATAGTTGTGATTGTCCTAAAATAATGGGATTAAATCACTTCTTGACTCCTGACTCTAAGTACACCAAATTACAGGCATCAACATCAACAACAGCCTTCACGCCGATTGGTATCGTGGCTATAGGGTTTGTGTGTCCAAAGTCGAAACCAGTTGCTACGGGGAAATTGTATCCCCTTAGGCATTCGTTGAGTATCATCTCTAACGAATCTCCTTCCTTGAGGCCAGATGCTGCTGGTAGCCTCCCAATCAGTAAAGCCGCTATGTCCTTGAACACACCAGTTTGTTCAAGCTGCCTGAACTTCCTGGCAATGTTTCCCGTTGGGCCTCCTTCCTCGTCCTCTTCGACGAATAGGATCTTTCCCTCAAGTCTTGGCCAGTAGGTTGTGCCGGCTAGTGAAAGGAGTGTGCCTAGGTGTCCCCCCATTAAGGGTCCTTTGGCAGTTCCACGTTTGTATGCTTTCCAACCTGGGTTGGGGGCTTCTTGGGGTGGTTTCTCTGGGTGGAGGTAATAGTAGGGGTCGTCGATGTAGGTAGGTGATGCATAGAGTGTCCTTGGGGAGTCTGTTGACATCACGGCTTTCTTGAAGTCCTCGACTTCCCAGCTCATGAGGTGAGAGTGTGTGAAGGTAACGAAGGCGGGGCCTTGAAAGTTTACCAGACCCGCTTTTTGTAATAGTGCGGCGCTTAACGATGTGATGTCGCTATACCCGATGAAAACTTTCGGGTTTCTATGGATTTTTTCATAGTCAAGAAGGTCGAGTATGTCGCTGGAATTCCAGCCCCCCCACGCCGCCATTATCCCGTCGACTTCAGGGTCGGTAAAGGCTGTCATGAGGTCGTTCGCCCTCTCCTCGGGTATCCCTGATGAGTGTCCGTGACGGCGAAATACCTGGGGTCTGATCTCGATTTCTAGACCGAGTTTCTCTAGGTTCTCTACTCCCCTCTCAACCGCTTTTTTTTCAAGAACATCTATACTGCTAGCGGGAGCTACTATGCGAAGCTTGTCTCCTTTTTTCAGGCGCTTGGGCTTCACTAGTCTCATGGCGTATAAGACTAGTTGGGTTGTAGAAAAAGTTGGTTAGGGAATGACTTTGCGAGCGGTGGTTAGGTATCCTGAGTGTCCGATCATCAGGGTCTCGGGCCGCGTCTTGTTCTCAGCCACTGTGATCCTCCTCAGGATCAACTCTACTGTCTCGATCTCTATGAAGGGCTTTGCCTCTAAGGCGTAAACCGTCTTCATGACCTGCTCAATTGTCGGGCTGAAGCTTAGGAAAACGCCGCTCCCCGTGAGTGCCTCCCATGCGTGATCAATTACTAACCAAGGCGTCGCCAAGTCTAAGACGACAGCGTCTACATCCTTCTCCGCGATGCCCTGCGTGATGTCCCCGAGCTTCATTTCTACAATAGGGTGGAGGCCCGACCTGTCAATGTTGCCAGCTGCGATCCTCTGACTTCTCTCATCTATCTCATATGAGTAGACCCTACCCTCAGGCATCACCGCATTCGCAAGAGACATCGTCAAGGCACCGCTGCCAGTGCCCGCCTCAACAACGGTAGAGCCGTTACCTATTCCGAGCTGATAGAGGATATAGCCAATATCTTTCGGGTAGAGGACCTGAGTCCTCCTATCAGTTTTAAGAACCCTGTCCCTTATCAGGGGTCTTAAGGCGTAGAAGCTTATGCCGAGGCTGCTGACGACGGTCGAGCCGTATGGTTTCCCGACGAGATCTTCGAATAGTATGAAACCTTTATGCGTGTGGAACTGCTCTCCCACTTTTACCTTGATTTGGTAGGTCCTCTCCCTATCTAGGTAGAGGAGGATGTCGTCTCCCTCGGATATAGTCTTCACGGCGAACCATGAGAGGGAGGCGGAATAAAACCTTCACTCCTAGCGCGTACGAGTCCGTTGTTTAGTTCCCAGTTATCCTTTATTAAAAGGGAGATTTATGAGCGCATCTTTTTGCTGGTTTATTTCGGGTCGTTGTTGTGGCTGGCCCAGTAGTTGTAGTTCATGTAAATGGTGCAGTTTGTCTCGGGGCAGAATCTGCTGCAGAGGTATTCCGGGTATTTAGAAAGCTCCTTGTCAACGTTTTCGACGTTGAACTCCTTGCCACAGATAGCTTTGATCTTCATTAGAATAGTCTCCTCTTCATTATGAATCGTTCTCCATCCTTTGAGCTCACTATCAATCTCCCTACACGTGCCTTGAGAACTATGCGTGCAATCGGTAATATAATATTAAAAATCCAAAAAATATAACCCTCTGAATAATTAGTTAAAAACGTCGTGAGATCCATACTCCCAATAGTCTCCGACAGGTTAGCATCAGGGGCCGAAGAGGCCCCGAATTTTCCTCATAGAATTAATTTAAATCGGGGATGTGATACGCGCGTCTTGTTGATTAAGACAAGTTAATAACTTGCATTTCTTCTATAACGTCAACTGAGTTCAACGCTTTTCCAAGGTACTTGAGGAATCTCTCACCCTTCTCCGTGATCCTGTACTTGGCTCTGCTACTCTTGTCCACTTGATCTTCAACTGGCGCTAAAAATTCTTGCGAGATTAGAGTCTTCATAACCTGGTTAAAGGCAGGCCAGGGTAGTTCAGTGCTATACATTATCCTGGTTGGTTGAGAGTTACCGTTGTGCACCTGAGTTAATAGCTCACGATAGATCTCGAATTTTGATCGTTGAAGAGACATTACTAGATTAAAATTTCTAGTATGTTTATTTAAAAGTAATATGGATAGTAAATACTGTAAAAGTGGGCTGGGTTTATAGACGCACAAATAAAGCCAGGATTAAATAATCATCACTGAGCTTGGCCGGCCAGCCGAGTCCTCTTATCCTTAGCCCCACGCGCGCGCGAATAAATGAAATATTATATTACTTTAGACTATCACAAAAGTGACTAGGTTGTTCCAAAAAATACTTGTACCAATAGACGGATCAAAATCAGCGAATAATACGTTAGATAAAGCACTCCAACTGGCGAAGATTCACGGCTCTGTAATTGAGATCCTTCACGTCATGACTCTAGCTGAGAATCTCCCAACTGAGCCTGAAATGTCGGAAAAAATCGACACACCTTCTGAGTGGGTGGAGGAATATTTAACTAAAATTAGGATAGATGCTAAAAAAATGTTGAGTGAAGCTTTGGAGAAAGCTACGAATATGGGGTTAGCAGGTAAAGCCACTTCGAAGCTTTTAGTTGGAAAGCCTGGGGATGTCATTCTCTATGAGGCTGCCAATGGGGACTTCGATCTAATTGTCATAGGGAACAGAGGACTTAGCGGATTGAAAGAGTTCGTCTTGGGGAGTGTCAGCCACCAGGTTGTCGACGAGTCAAAGATACCAGTTCTAGTAGTGAAATGATCACACGCGCGATTAAGGTAAAATCAGTTTTACTCGCTATTGTAAGCAGACATGATTAAGCAGCAGGTAGCTAGAATAACAACTGTACTATCATCATTCAACGTGAAAATATATTATATATAGTTCCCGTTTTCTATATAGATTATACTTAATTGTATACATGAAATCGATTACGGGAGTGCTTTGGGATCTAAATATTGGAACGTATTAGGTTCTCTGACAGCGCTCTACTTCTTTATCTCCGCTATAATGCTCATCAAGTCGTCGGCATCTATGATGGCGGAAGCCCTGACCGAAGGTATCGTCTTGGTCATAAGAGATACCACCAGCGCGGTCTTCGCGGGCTGGATCGGGACCGCACTCATTCATAGCAGCGGTGCTTTCGATAGTATAGTCGTCGCATTCGTTTCCTCTGGTGCCATGCCACTGAGTCTAGCAGTATCCTCCATACTCGGTGCGGAACTCGGTACGACGGTGACGCCTTTTCTAATCTCGGTCTTAAACCAGATCCGGGGAAGGAAGCATCAAGATGCTGCCTTCAACGTAACGCTCACCCATGTACTATACAATCTCGCCACATTGATGATCTTCTTCCCCGCCGAACTGTTCTTCGGGTTTTTGACCTTCATCGCCCTCCAAGGAAGCAACATCTTTGTTAAGGCTCCTTGGCTCAATGCTATCCCTGACGTTCTCGAGGTAGCGACGCCATGGGTACCAATAGTCTTGAAGGTGATCCCGCCTTGGGCGGGGATACTCGTTGGCGCGGTTATGCTCGTCCTAGCATTGAGTGGCGTTGAGAAGTACATGACCGAGATATTCAACATGCCGAGGTCATGGAACCTCATAAGGGCCACGTTCCAGAAACCCCTCCGCTCATTCTTGGCGGGCTTCATATTCACAATGCTGATCCCAAGCACCACTGTGATGGTTTCGCTCCTAATCCCCCTGGCTACGAGTGGTGTTCTCAGTGCCGACTACTATATCCTACCGTATATACTCGGAGCGAATATCGGCACAGTCTTCGATGTCATGATAGCTGCGATGGCTACAGGCGATCCGGTGGCTATGGGTGTCTGGCTCGTCCACTTGAGTGTAAATGTAATCGGCGCACTCATCTTTCTCCCTCTGTTGAAGCCTTTCAGTAAGCTGGTTAAGAGCACAGCGGATAAAGTGGCTACATCGCCTAAGCTTACTCTCGTTATAACTATAGTTTTCCATTTGGTCCCCGCTACGATTATTCTGTTTTATTTTCTTAAGAGATGATTTTTAACACGCATATATCCTTGAGAAAAACGATAAGATTGAGCTTATACTGTGCTCACATGGAGAATTACTTCGTTATGGATTCGCGCGCGCGTAGAGTATTCACTATAGTCTTATCCCCCCACACACACTACGTATGTAACTAACTACTACTATCCTTCTACTCCCTTACTCTTTCCCTTCCCCCACTCTCTTTACAAACAAACAGACAAACAAACACTGTCTTTAAATAAACGTGCATTTCTGAAACCCCTCATTATTGAGGGTTTTTCGCTTAAATTATGACTCGACAAAATCGCCTTTATTTATAAGAATAAAACTAAAACATCTATTTACTAAGACCCTGAATTAACGAAGTGAACAAATTCGCAAAAACTTAAGAAATTACCTCCAAACGTCCGAAAATAATACCTCTTTTAAACCTGACCAAACACCACAACAGGCATGAAGGCGCCTCAAAAATGAACCCAGGTGACGTCTCCTGGGTTGCAACAGCAACTGCCCTAGTAATGCTCATGACCCCTGCCCTAGGATTTTTCTACGCAGGACTAGTAAGAAGAAAGAACTTACTCTCAACCCTCGTACAGTGCCTTATCATATTTGCTGTCGTTAGTATAGTATGGACTCTCTGGGGCTATAGCCTCGTCTTTGGGCCAAGCATAAACGGCGTAATCGGCGACCTCTCATGGTTTGGACTCAGAGGGATCACAGCAGCGGCTAACGTTGCCTACGCACCGCTAATACCTGAACTTCTATTCTTCGCATTCCAACTAAAATTCGCGGCTATCACCCCTGCGCTAATAATCGGAGCTTTCGCTGAGAGAATCCACTTCAGATCCCTTCTAATCTTCATAATCGCTTGGTCTACGCTGATCTACTGTCCAGTTGCGCACTGGGTGTGGAATTCTGCGGGTTGGCTAAGGGCTATCGGAGCTATAGACTTCGCAGGTGGACTTGTGGTGCATATAACCGCTGGGCTCTCCGCATTGGCTGCAGCGATTGTTATTGGCAGGAGAAAAGACATCGAACACAAAGAAGCAATGAAACCGAGTAACATACCCTACGTCATACTCGGTGCCGCCCTTCTCTGGTTTGGTTGGTTTGGTTTCAACGCTGGTAGTGCACTCGCAGCTGATGATGTCATGGTCTACGCTCTCGTAAACACCAATATAGCTGCAGCAACAGCAGCTGTGAGTTGGATGGTCGTCGACTGGATCACCAAAGGAAAACCCTCTGCCGTTGGAATGGCCGTTGGTGCAGTTTGCGGTCTTGTCGCTATCACTCCTGCCTCTGGCTATGTAAATATCATGTCAGCGATGTTTATTGGATTGGTTGCGGGTATCATCTCAAACCTTATCTCAGGTTGGAGAGCGACAAGGACACGCATAGATGATACACTTGATGTCTTCTCATGCCATGGAGTCAGCGGAATCTGGGGCTCCATAGCTACGGGTATATTCGCCACAATCACAATCAACCCAACAGCGTTCAACGGATTACTCTTTGGAAACTTGGGCCTACTACTTTCACAAACCATAGCAGTAGTCGTGATCGCGATTTATTCCTTCTTCGGCTCTTACATCTTACTAAGAGTAATCAACGTTTTCTCGCCCCTAAGGGTTACTCCAGATGATGAGGAAAAGGGACTCGACCTCGCTGAGCATGGCGAAGAAGCCTACTCTCAGCAGTCATAAACACGCGCGCGCGTGATTCTCCATATAGTATCATGCGCGCACTTTTCTACAGAATTACTCATTAGTCTTATTTTTATCTCGTTTCAGTTGATACTAGGATATCATGTAACATATGATACTTAATACATATATATTTACTAAATAATTGGACAAATGAGATAAAAATAAGAATTAATTAAGACGATTATAAGATACTATTGAGTATATTTGGGCAGACGATTCACCGGGCCTGAAAGAGAGCTGATCGTGAAACTCGTCTCAGAGGGTTTACTGAATAGAGAGATCGCCGGGCGACTCGGGAGAGCCGAGGCCGCAGTAAGGAACATCCGCTACAGGGAGGGCCTCAAGACCGCGACAGCTAACCAGCTCCCAGAGCTAACCAGACAGAGGGACAGGCTCCGAGGTGAGGTCGCCCAACTCACCCAGCGCGCGCATAATTGGGAAAAGAATATAGAATACGATTTCTCTATATATTACATAGATTAGCTATATAACTCACTTCAGGTATGCATTTGGCGAGGATTAAAAAAGTGGAAATCTTCGGAAGGAAAACAAATGAATAATAAAATTGTCGTCGCGATAATAGCAGTTGTTGTAGTGATAGCCGGCATATATGGCTACATGAATTTCTTTTCACCTCCAACGAGCCAGACACCAGTAACACTAACCGGTTCAGGAGCCACATTCCCATACCCATTATTGGACACAATGATTAAACAATATCAAACACAAAAAACCAATGTACAGATCAACTATCAATCCATAGGAAGCGGAGGCGGCATCGCTGCCCTTGAGGGCAAGACCGTGGACTTCGCCGCCTCAGACGCACCCCTTGGCGCTGCAGACATGGCGAAAGCGCCAGGAGCGCTTCATATCCCAGAGACCATCGGTGCCGTCACTATGGCGTACAGTATACCCAATGTTCCAACAGGTCTCCACCTAACTGGTAATGTCATCGCTGATATTTTCTCCGGCAAGGTGACGATGTGGAATGACCCAGAGATACAAGGACTTAACTCAAATGTGACTCTGCCCGCTAAGAACATCCTCGTTGTTCACCGCTCAGATGGATCTGGTACAACTTTCATTTTCACAGGATACTTAACCCTATCTAGCGATTCGTGGAAGAATGCGATTGGTCAGGGTAAAACAGTTGCTTGGCCTGTGGGGATAGGTGCAAATGGTAATACAGGAGTGGCTAGTATTGTTCAGGGAACTCAGTATACAATCGGATACGTTGAGTTAGCGTACGCATTACAAAACAAGATGACAGTATCGGCTATTCAGAACCCAGCGGGCAATTGGATTCTACCTACATTAAACACTATACAAATTGCGGTGCAATCAGCAGCTTCAATGGGTCTCCCTGCGGGCATTGGAGACTGGTCAAATGTTAATCTACTAAATGCCCCTGACACACAGGCATATCCAATAGTCAGCTTCACCTATTTACTGGTATACAAGGAACTCAATGTAATTCCTGGAATGACACAGACCAAGGCAACTGCCCTCGTCCAATTTCTATGGTGGGTTGTGCACGACGGCCAATCGAATGCACCGGGACTAGCATACGTACAACTTCCAGCGAATGTGGTACAGATAGACGAAGCCTCAATCAAATCGATAACATTCAGTGGTCAACAGTTACCGACGAGTTGACGGTGATGCCGCGCTCAGTTCACTATAAAAAGATCCACTTTTTTTTGAATTATATGATAAATCTCAGGATAGATTGAATTGAACCAAATTATATCAGCGGACAACGTGTTTAAGATTCTGGTAGCTGCACTTGCAGCATCCGCACTAATAATTCTCATAATAACTGGATACACGCTTTTGAGTGGTTCTATACCGGTACTTGAGCGATTTGGAATAAGTTTCTTCACAGGAACACAGTGGAATCCTGTTGAGGGAAGAGAGGTATTCGGTGCACTCCCATATCTTCTAGGTACCCTAGCGACTTCTGCTATCGCCTTACTAATCGGCGTACCACTCAGTATCGGAATAGCGATTTTTCTAGTTGAGATGGCTCCCCGAGTTGTACGTGTACCAATTTCTTATTTTGTAGATATTCTGGCAGCAGTTCCCAGCGTGATATACGGGTTATGGGGCATCTTCGTGCTCCGATACTGGATAGTCGATTATATCGAGACTCCTTTATCCACCTACTTGGGGTGGATCCCAATGTTCAGCGGGACCCCCTATGGTCTGGACGTTTTTACCGCCGGAGTAATCTTAGCGATAATGATCATACCCACAATATCATCAGTCTCAAGGGAGGTCATACAAGCGGTTCCAAATTCAATTAGGGAAGGAGCTTACAGCATCGGAGCTACAAGGTGGGAGGTGATCAGGAACTGGGTGTTAAGCTATGGTAAATCAGGGCTGTTTGGCGCTGTCATTTTGGGTCTTGGTAGAGCGATAGGCGAAACGATGGCAGTCACAATGGTCATCGGTAACACCGTTGGACCAGCAGCGATACCAACCTCTCTTTTCAAAGGGAGTCAGACAATGTCCTCCCTTATAGCCAACGGTTTTTTGGAGGCAACGCCTGCATCCCTTGAATTGCCCGCCTATCTAGGTGTCGGACTGCTGTTGCTACTGCTGAGTCTCTCAATAAACGTGGTCGCCGAAATTATGGTAAGTCGTGTATTGAAGATAAAGGGAGGCGCCATAGAGTAGTTGAAAAGCTATACATACAGGAAATTCAAGGATAAATTCTTCTTCGTACTCAGTTTAGCGTGCGTTTTAGTTGCCGTAGCTCCTCTGGCGAGCATCCTGATCGAGGTAATAGTAAGAGGAGCTCCACAACTCAGCATACAGTTCCTCACACAACCCGCCGGAGTCATAGGACAGTCCGCCGGTGGAATCGGTCCAGCGATACAAGGGACGTTAATCCTCATCGCCCTCACAAGCCTCATGGGGATACCGCTGGGAATAATGTCTGGAATCTACTTAGCTGAGTATGGAAATAACAAGTACGCCACCTCGATGAGGATGTTCAACAACGTGCTTACCGAATTCCCATCCATCGTCGTCGGGTTGACTGTCTTCATCGTTGTTGTTCTCTCCCTAGGTCACTTCTCACCAATCGCAGGCGCGATCGCCCTCTCCTTCATATTGATCCCTGTCGTCGCCAGAACCACTGAAGAGTCACTCAAGCTGGTTCCCAACTCTGTTCGTGAGGCGTCGCTTGCCCTCGGTGTTAATAGGTGGAGAACAATAGTAAGCGTTGTTTTACCATCAGCAAGGGGAGGCTTAGTGACTGGCACCCTATTGGCAGTTGCCAGGATCGCAGGGGAAACAGCGCCTCTGATTATGACCGTTCTCGGTAACCAAAACTTCTTCCAGGGCTTCAGTCAACCAATGGATGCACTCCCACTTAGAATCTGGAGAGACGCACTATTACCTTATCCAGAATTTCAAGCGCAAGGTTGGGGGGCGGCCCTTATTCTAATCGTGATGGTGTTGAGCATCAACATCGGGGTCAGGTGGATTAGCACGAGGTCAGGCAGGTAACTGGTACTATGGAGATAAAATTTGAGAATAGTGATATAACCGCGAGCACATATGGTGAAAACACTTTGTCACTTGACGATAAGATGAGGAGCGTCAAATTGAGTGCTTGGTTCGGCGACAAACAAGCCTTAAAAGAGATAGATCTGCCTATTCGAACTAACTGTATTACTGCCGTCATCGGCCCGTCGGGCTGTGGAAAATCAACGTTTATCAGGTGTCTTAACAGGATGCACGAATTGGTTCCCAATTCACGTATGACGGGCAAGGTTCTACTCGATGGAAAGGACATATACGCGAAAGAAAGCGATCCGGTTCAAGTTCGCAGAAGAGTCGGAATGATTTTTCAGAAGCCCAATCCGTTCCCCACAATGTCCATATACGACAACGTTGCAGCGGGATTAAAACTGACGGGATATACCACTGGGAAAGATTTGGATGATATCGTGAAAAGGAGCCTAGAACAGGCTACTCTCTGGGATGAGGTAAAGGACGACCTGAAGAAACCTGGCACAAGTATCTCAGGTGGACAACAGCAACGACTGTGTATCGCAAGGGCAATCGCCCTAAAGCCCGAAGTCATATTAATGGATGAACCTTGCTCGGCTCTTGATCCGGTGGCCACAGCTAAGATCGAGCAGCTGATGATTCAGTTAAAAAAAGACTATACGGTTGTGATAGTAACACACAACATGCAGCAAGCAGCACGCGTAGCTGACTTTACTTCATTCTTTTACCTAGGTGAACTAATCGAATACGGGCCGACTAAACAGATATTCGAGAAGCCTGTTAAGAAGCTGACAGAGAGCTATCTAACTGGAAGATTTGGGTAGGGTGTGAGAATGTCTAGACTGATGGATCTTGGATTAGAGCAATTAACGATGATGGTTCTAGATATGTCAAGTTTGACCGAAAAAACGATCATCAAGGCGCTTGATGCGTATCAGAAAAAATCGGTGGTAACAGCTGATTCAATATTCCAACTTTCGAATCAATTAGGAATATTAAAAGAAAGTACCAATGACCTTGCAGTTGAGCTTCTAGCCAGGTATCAGCCGTTAGCTGTAGATCTAAGGTACATTAAATCATGCATTGATATCTCCTACGACCTATCACGTTTCGGGCGGTATGCTTATGATATCGCACTTACTCCAAGTTGGCTCGGCGATTTATCCTCATGTGACTTCACAGTTTCTCTAGATATGGCAGACAAGGCGTTAGCTATGATTAGAAAGAGCATGGTTGCATTCAAGAATAGAGACGCTCAGTTGGCGAAGACGCTCTCAAAAGACGACGACGTTATTGATCGAATATATAAAGAAACAATCACATCAATGCTGAATAATAAAAATGTCGACATGAAATGCGTCGTGGCTACCACACTTTTAGCGCGTCATCTTGAACGAATGGCTGACCACGCATGCTACATAGGTGATTCAGTGGTTTACATCGTCGAAGGCCAGAAAGTCAATTTAGAATGACTACAACTACACAACTTCGATGACTAGAAAGAATGTTCCAAAAGTGTGTGTGGGGCCATAGTCTTATCCCCCAAACCCAAACACACCTTAAAATTTAAATAAGAATAAAATCTCATATTTTATGGGTTTGCTAATGTTTCATTCGGCGAAACATGAGTAACCCAGCTCCACGTAGGGGCGTATGAGAGAACGGAGGGAAGAACTGATGAAATGGAGATATGCTGTAACTTATGGAAAAATGAAGCCGGGAGTGACTTCAGAGCAGTTAAAGACTGATATGTTGAAGTACAAGACCGATGTTGAGAAAACGGGAGTGAAGGTTGTGTTCTGGGGGCACCCATTCGGGGTATCTGAGAACGTGATTGTGGTATTGGATGTCGGAGGAAACATGGATAACTACCTCAAGATAATGAACCTTACCTCGTCGTACACAGATTCGAGAACAGACTTCGTCCTAGAGCCATAAAGAGTAAAAGTTCCATCCCCACCCCTTTTTTCGTATATCCTTCTTCTCCTAGGGATATACCTTGATACCGTCTATATCTCTCCCTGAAAACCCCTATACTTAATGGCGCAATCCTACTAATAGCCGTATAGTGCAATCCATCAAACACCCTAATCAGAAGCCATCAACATAATCAACAACGGGTCGGAGGGGCAGAGCCCCTCGTCGTAGACGAAGTCTCGGGGGGGCCATAGTCTTATCCCCCAAACCCAAACACTTGGGGAACGACGACGGTCAAACCTTTTACCTATTAAATCATATTCTAAAACGAGACTAAAATGGGGTTATTTAAAAAGTCTAAAGAGGACAAGCATTGCCCTTATTGTGGAAAGGATTTTAAACCAAGCTTGGAAAATTGCCCATGTTGTGGAAACAAAGCAGTCAAAGATGGCGACCCCTTCCCGCGCGAGCGCGCGATAGAAATTAAAGCCAAGTTAGATAAAATACTAGAGAATTCTAAAAAGTCCTAGGTACCAGGCGCTCTCGGGCGCGAGCGCATAATAGCCTCCCAGTCGGCCTTGGAGCATTTCTAGCCATTTACCTTAGATAACCAACTACCAACTTTCATCTTTGACTCATCAAGTATCTCTCTATTATATGATCCAAATTCCCCAGCCTTATCGATGTAACCGCCAAATAGATTAAGGTCAAACCCAGCCAAGTTACAAAAGATGGCGTCGAGGGACACTGGATCCCTGCCGAACGCAACAACGCCCTGCCCCTCCCCTACATCGTATCTCACCCCTGAGAAGTCAGAATATTTCCCATCGGTGTGAATGTAGGGGCTATCATACAGCGTCTCGCACATACCATAAACATTGAAGAGAGCCCTACACCTTGTTTATACCTATAATGCTGCTGGCGATCCTCGAGTCCTTCGGCGCGCGCGCTATTCAATCCTTAAATCATTGTTGCCGACTCAGGTATTCTTCTACAATGACCTGATCTACGCTGTGAATCACAGCCCCAATCTTGGAGATATGTTCCTTTAAATTCTCGAAGTTTATGCTGTTCCCATCGATAGCAACTTTGAGACTATCTGTCCTCTCATCCATCTCAATCAAGCTAACGTCCACTCGAGTGACTTCCTTAAGTTCACATATGTATTCAGCGAACTCAGGAAGGCTCGGCTGATGAGGCTTTAAAACATCCAAAACTATATGCCTTATTCCCCTTTTGACCAAACAATCACAAATCCTAGAATAGACCTTTCTTGATATTAATTCCAAGTCTTTAAATAAATAACTTATACCTTAAAAAACGACAGGTTTTAAATTAAGAACAATGAAAATTGACCTGAGCGTTCAAGGCTAAGGTATTCCTTAAACTAGCTTATGGTACCCTCAGGTGCGAAGCATACAAGATGAGTGAATCAGGGGCAAATCCCTCAGAAGAACCCAGAGAAGACCTTGGTGACAGGATCGGGACACAATTTGATTTAATCGATACCTATCTCAGGATCACGCGTTCAACGAGTATCCTTCGAAGATACTTCGTTATGAATGCTTTTGATGGAGCTATGACCAGCCTCGGAGTCGTCATAGGTTCGTATGTAGCGAACATCGATGATCCACGCGACGTTATTGGGTTGATACTAGTGAGCGGAGTTGCTATGGCTGTGTCGGGGTTCACAGGCACCTATATGACTGAAAGCGCTGAGAGGCTGAAGAGTCTAAACGATCTCGAAGATGCGATGCTCACAGATATGAGGGCTACTGACTTCGGGAAGGCCACTCACTTTGTCTCCCTTGTTGCTGCACTCGTGGATGGCGTGGCTCCTTTCCTCGCCTCAATTCCATGCATTCTGCCCTTTGCTTTATCTCTATTTGGCATATTGAGTATCCACCCCGCTTTCTATGTCTCAATCGCAGGGACTCTATCAGTTCTTTTCGCTCTTGGGTTCTACTTGGGGCGATTAAGTGAGAGGAACGTAATCTTCTCAGGAATTAAAATGGTACTTGCAGGTTCGCTTGTGGCTCTTATAGCTCTACTCCTAGGTGGAGAATGAGCAAGCATGATTATTTTCTTTTATTATTTCATTTCAGTTGATACAACAGTATCGTGCATCGCGCGCGAACCCAAACCCAGAAAGGAAAAAGAGAGTATAATTAAAAGAAAGAACTACTCGAACAGCTCGTATATTATAACAAGACTCATGGCGGCTAATATTGGAAGTATAGCGAAGGACAGGATTCCATCAGTCCCTAAGTATATTGCTGCGGCGATTGCTCCAAGCCAAAGCACAGCATTGCCCACCGTGACTCCGACCTTGTTCTTCTGCATAAGAGCCAGCTTATCATAGGCATGGGTTTTTAACAAGAGGTTATACGCGTCTTTACCTATCGCTGTGATCCGATACTTTCCATCTTTCTGCTCGATGAAAGGTGCTAAACTTTTAAGATGGTATGAGAGAGTCGGACTGTCTGAAATCTTACTAGCATTTAGAATTTTCGTGTAGGCAATGCCTTTGTTTTCTCCTATTATTCGAAGAATGTCTCTTCTCTTTTGGTTCTGAAGTGCCTCAAAAACTTGCTGTTCAAGGTCCTGGAGCTTTTCTGCATTTTCTTTCTCAACCATTTGTTTCACATCTGAAATATGTAAGTAACAGGCAGGAAATAAGCACCTATGTGGAGGAGATTTTTGTAAAAAATGACTGACAAACATTTTGGCTTCTATTGATATAAAACTACCACCAGCGGGTCCGTGGATGTTTGGGTTTGGGGCCATAGTCTTATTCTCAAATCCACTGATGTTACCCGTTTTTGTATGGTTGACATAGCAGATGGTCAGGCCGTCTACTAGTGGCAGTAAAAAGTACGCAATATATTATTGTATCAAGATTAACGTAGTTCTCATCCATATCAACGCTCTATAATTATTATATAATGATTATAACACTTCACTTACTATGCGGTGCCCATATTATATTAATGACCTATGTTACTCGGGACTGCCGTCGAGCACAGTGAAGGCCGGAGACTATGAAAAACACTCGGGTAGAAGGGTCTGTGAAACTAATAAATTCAGGATATGTCCTAAATACAAAAACTCTATAGGACCAAGGCTCCTACCAGTCGCGCATGCTCAAGTTCTTACGTAACACAGGTAGTAATCCTCCATAGCCGTGTCCTGAGTACAACCTGATACCCAGCTATGGGACTGAATGACATGCATATTTAACACCGAGACCATCGAAAAAGCAGACCATAAATGTGTAATACCCCCCCAGCCCTTGATTCACCAATCAAACACAAGGGGAACAAGACTTGAGATACGCCAACATAAGAGCCTATGACATACCAGACGCGTGGTACAGGACACTATGGGAGATATGGAGCAGCGGGGACGTATTCCGTGTAAACTATGGCTCGGAGATCACCGAGACCAAGAAGCTGAATTTGAGTATAGAAATCACAAACCCGGAGAATAGGCCACTCGTCGCTGAGAAAGCTCCATGCGACATGAAGTACATCAACTCATATGCGCTACAGTATCTCTGGGCGGGCGTCAAGGAGGAAGGGGAAACCTACACTTATGGCAGCAGGTTAAGGGAGCCAGTTGACCAGCTGGAACTTCTCATCAGTAGGTACGTTGAGGAGCCCAATGACAGGCAGCTTACGATGGTCATCAGGCTGCCACAGGATATTAACAAGACTCTAGCTGGTATGAAGCACGAGCCACCATGTCTAACAGTGATGGACACGGAGATAATTGACAATAAAATGCATCTTACCTGCTACTTCAGGTCATGGGATGCTTACGCGGGTCTTCCAGCTAATATTGCGGGAATTCAGGTGTTCAATGAGGCGCTTGTCAACGAGATAAACACTCGTGCCGGGACTAATTACACAACTGGTAAACTTATTTTCCACTCAAAGAACTGTCACATCTATAGTAGACTGTTTGAACTTGTCAGGGAATTAGTTAAACCGGGTGAGGACTCGAGGCGCAAGACTATTCATAAAGTGAAAGAAAGTCCATAGGTACAAAGTCCTAGAAGGTAGTGTGCTATGCGCACGTACGCGCGCAATATAGATTATCTATCTGGCGTTGCCTAATCTACCACAGCTCCCTGTATACTGTAGACGTCCCTACCGTTCCTTCTTATACTTAAAATTTTGTATACACCTATCTCCGATGTATTACTAACGTGCCTGTTCCCGCACGGCTGAGTATCATAATCCCCTATAGATACTATCCTGATATCCTCTATACGGGACGGTACACTGCTTACATCTATTTCCTGAGGAATCATATTTCTAGAATACGTTTTGATTGTTACGCCTAGTTTTTTCCTGATAATATTATTTACTTTTTCCTCTAATTCCTCTCTAGAAATCAGAGTTAAGTCTACCATGCTTTTAACATCTAACCTTATTTTATCATCATAGATCTGCATTCCTGTCTGTTTCGCGCCGTACTCCTCGATAAGTATGTGATACAGAATATGTTGTGCAGTTTCCATTCTTGCTTTTACTTCAACCATCCTATTCACATAGAACGTCGTATAAAGTCAAGAAGTTTCCTGAGACTAACATATGATAAATAATTATCGGGCGTGTATGCGCCGATTGAACTAGTCAGGTTTTCTTATTCTTCCTGTATTCCTCCAGGTTAGCCTTCGCGAGCTTGCCTTGGCCTGGAGACAGCCATTTCCAAAGACTCTCCAACTTGTCACATTCGTACTCTGAACATTCGACACAATTAATGATGCTGCGTTGCTTTGCGCATAGCCTAACGGAGCACCTTCTACAGAACGTGTGGAGCCGTTCGGTGTGGCACCCATCGCAGGGGATGTCCTCGGGTTTGTACTTCACTTCTGGCCTCGACCATAGTTTAGCCGTCTCCGCCAGCTTTGAGTAGTCATTCTCCTTCGTGGCTATGTAGCCTCTGCATGAGGAGCAGTCCAGGCCACATACCGCGAGCATCTCCTTAGACATATTTGATCACGTTATCCTTTCCTTCTCAAATGTATAATTATACCTGTCACCTGTCGTATCGCGCGCGCATGCAGTGGAAGTTCAACATAAGTGTATCCCTTCACCCTCTAATCTTAAAATAGTGAATTAAGCAATTGAATCAGTGACAATACTTGAATAGAAATAGCTCCATAGCTACCATCCTGGGTATTGTGGCTGCGTTATCGTTATGGCTTCTCATGATTTATCAATCTCCAACCCATACAGGTGAGTTTGCCATCATCCTCACCCTAGACAACAGTAAGGTAGTGTCTGACGCGGATATTCGATATTATAACGTTACAAGTCACGAGTTTACCCTGACGAGCGAGTGCGCCGAGAGGCTGAGGCCCATGGGGTGGCGTCTATCTGGGAACTTTACTATTGTGCTGAATGGGAAGGTGGTGTTAAAGGGCTTATTTGTGCCTCCGATAACGTCGCGTTCGTACCCGTCAAGCCAAGTCGTGATAATGTACCCGGGCTTCGATTTGAATTCGATGAGCTACAGGGTAATGAAGATCCAGATGGGGTATCCGTGGGACCAGCCCGTCGCTCTAGACCCTCGTGATAATCCGAGGATAGCTGAGTACTTCGACGGATCTGGCAAATTGATACGCTGATATTCACGCGCGTTTGGCAGCGATGCATATAATTTTATTATATTATTTCATGGAGTTAATCGACGTGTGCACGTTAAATGAGTATAAATGTCGTTAAAGCAGAATAAAGTCATAGGAGTAAATCTAGTTACATGTCAAAATCAAGTCCAATACCTATAGAGAAAGCAATTGAATTGTGTAAAAAGTACAGAGATAAACATAAAGTTCGCCTATTCACTCAATGTTGGGGTTATCTAAAATTTTCAAAGGAACCAAACAAAATGTGTTTCTACAATCCTCCAGAAAAAAGTGGATGTAAATATGTCAACGAACTCTTCGATCGTTGATCGCGCGTCTATTTACTCATATCTGAATGATGATTTATGTTGTGTTAATTCAAACCCCGTTTGCCTAGTAATGGCGACCGAGGTTTTCTTTACATTCTAAGCGCGCGCACTTCACTCCAGAGGTAGAGTTTTAACCTCGAACGACGAAAACCCAGTTCATGAAGGATTTAGAGGAATACAACCTTTTCAGAAAGGAGATGAACGAGCGTATTCTCAACTGTGGCCATCTTGGGTTGAAGAGGTTTTGGGCGCTTGACAGCCGCGCCTATGAGAAGGGAGCGCTCGATGAAAAGACTCTTGAGCTTCTCGGACTCGCGACGAGTATGGTCCTCCGGTGTGATGACTGCGTTACCTACCACATAATTCGCTGTATTCAGCTTGGTGTAACCGACAAGGAGCTTTACGAAGCCCTAAACGTCTGCGTCATCGTCGGCGGATCTATCACTGTGCCCCATATACGCCGGGCCTTCGAGACCATCGACAAGTGTAGGGAATTGGATAAGAAGGATCCCGGACTGAAGAGCCTTCTCTAACCTCGCGGGTTTAATGTCTTTATACCTTGCCTGTAGGTGATTCTGTAGTACTTCCTTACCCATCAAATTGCCCACTGTGAATTAACACACGAACACAAGAGATGTAATATAAAATTATTCCATTACCTGATGTAATATTTACGAAATAAAACTTAAATATATTCCAATAATCGTATTTTTTATAATGTCGATTATTCACATAGATGATAAGGATCGCGAGATCCTCCGGATACTCGTTGAAGATGCAAAAATATCCGCTAAGGACATTAGTGCAAGAATAGACTCACCGATAACCACGGTATATAGCAGAATTAAGAGGTTGGAGGAAGTAGGCATCATCAAGGGCTATAAACCGGTTATCGACGCTGGCAAACTGGGTAGACCTACAACTGCTTTCATATTCGTTAGCTTCACGTATCGTCCACTTGGAACAGAGAAGGACCTCGATCAGAGAGAGGTCGCGAAGAGAGTTGCGAGGTTTCCCGAGGTCCAAGAGGTCCATATAATAACAGGCGATTGGGATTTTCTCATCAAGGTCAAGGACAGAGACGTCAACGCTGTCGGTCGATTCGTAATCGACAAGCTGAGAACCGTTCCAGGGATATCAAAAACACTGACAATCATGGTCTTCGACCCAGTTAAGGAGTCGATCGACGTTCCACTCGAGCCCTAACCCTCATATAACGATCATTTCCCTTGATACCCGTCGGTGAGGATAGGTTGGGCTCACGCTACAGGGAGCTTGGAGTCGACGTCAAAAAACCGGGAATTGAACGATTCAAAGATGCCATAGATAACCTCCGCCCAGGAGCATTCTGCGTAGTGTATCCAGATCCCGATGACAAGTCGAAAGGACTCATTCTCCACGCAGACTCA
>JBGPRA010000009.1:0-26241 GCA_041489375.1 Bathyarchaeia archaeon
CACGACTAGCGAAGTTAAACACGGACAATAAAAGGGCTGATAACCCAATCCAAGAGTGGATCACGTGGAGGTCAAGGATAAAGAGGGTAAAACTCCACTGGGAGATGTAGTCGAGGAGCCCTATCGAAGCAAAGAAGATCATGGAGTAGCTGAGGGCACGGTGATGATTCTTCTGCTTGACAACAGCGAGCAAGATGGTGCAAACCGCAGCTATCGCTGAGGGGATCCAGTGGAGAATAGAAAACGCCAAGCTGCTCGTAAATTTATGGTATATCGGTGAATATCAATGTTGGATTCATACACGCACGCGCGTTAACGTTTTCTCAAGGTCTTCCCAGCAAGGACCTTCTTGTATATCCCGTTATCAACTGTGACCTTGCCATTTACGACGACGTAGGGTATACCCTTGGGGTGCTGGTGGGGATCCTCGAATGTCGCCTTGTCGATTATCTTATCAGGGTCGAGGACGGTGATATCGGCGTACATCCCTGGTCGGAGGAGGCCACGGTCAAGTATACCGAAGCGCTGGGAGGGGAAGCTGGTCATCTTCCTTATGGCTTCCTCTAATCGCATTACGCCTTCCTCTCGGACGTACTTGCCGAGGACACGCGGATAAGTGCCGAAGTGGCGGGGATGAGGCTTTCCGAAGCTAAAGGGGCCAGTTGTACTAACGCTGCTCGAATCGGTGCCTACCATCTGGTAGGGGCTCGCCATGATGCGCTTTATGTCGCCCTCGTCCATGCTGAAGATGATCATTCCAGGGGTCCCCTTCTCTGCGAGGATGAGCTTCCAAAGTGCATCGAAAACGTCCTTCTCATTCATCTCCCTGGCGATGACGTCCATCTTCTTGCCCTCGTACTTCTTGTTAATTGCCCCCTTGATGCTGGAGACCAAGACGTTTTCCCACCCCAGCTCACCAGCGAAGTTTTCCCAGCCGGGGATCCCTTCCTTTATTTCCTTCCTCATCTTCTCCCGTTGCTTTGGGTCAGCAAGACGAGCTAGGAGCTTCTCCATACCCCCGTCGTGGACCCAAGGGGGGAGGAGGGTGACGAGGCTCGTGGCGCCTGCTGGGTAGGGGTACTGGTCGACTGTGACATCTACTCCCTTGGCACGCGCTTTCTCAATTAGCCTGAGTGTGGTTCTGCTCTTTCCCCATACCGCTTTGTTTGCGGCCTTGTGGTGGCTTATCTGGACGGGAATGCCCGCTTTCTCCCCGATGGTAATGGCTTCCCTAACGGATTTGAGGAGTGCGCGTCCCTCGCCTCGTATATGGGTGTCGTATATGCCTCCGTACTCTGCGGCGACCTTGGCGATCTCGATCAGCTCGCGGGTTTTAGCGAAGATTCCAGGTGGATATATGAGGCCTGAGCTGAGACCGTATGCACCCGCATTCATCGCCTCAGCGCAGAGCTCCTTCATTCTCCTCAGCTCCTTTGCGGTGGGGGCTCGGGCGTCAGGGCCCATACCCGCTTCGCGGATTGCTCCGTGGCCTACCATGTGAGCAACGTTCGCTCCGAGTCCGGCCTTCTCCTCCTCCCGTAGGTACTCATCAAAGGTGCTCCATGTGACTTTTATCGTGACTCCTGGTGGTAGTTGGGAGTTCAAATCCTTCTCAAACGTTTCACGGAACTCAGGATTCACAGGAGCGGCTGTGGAGCCGCACTGCCCCGCCGCGACCGTTGTGATTCCCTGCATCACTGTGCTTTCCATCTCTCGGTAGACGAGGGTGGTGAAGTCGCTGTGACTGTGGGCATCGATGAAGCCCGGCACAACTACTAATCCTTTAGCGTCGATTACTCTCTCCGCTTTCGCTTCGGGTAGCTTAGCTATAGCAGCGATCCTATCGCCCTCGATGGCAACGTCTCCCCAGTACCAAGGGTTCCCTGCACCGTCGATCACTTTACCGTTCTTTATCAGAAGATCGTAGGTCAAACCACTCACTAGCTGTGAAATGTGGCGAAAAGAGGATTTAACAGCTTCTTCAATCAGTGTTTTCCCACTTGTAGCGTATGCTGGCGCTTTTCTTCGTCGCAGCCTCAACGGCATTCATGAGGGCCGTTCGGAGCTTACCGTCCTCTATCTCGTAGATGCCATCAATTGTCGTGCCGCCGGGGGTAGTTACCATCTCCGCTATCTCCGTTGGCTTCATGGTGCCGTCGAGGACTAGCTTCGCAGCCCCAAGAACTGACTGGGCTGCACTGCGTAGACTCAGCTCTCTAGGAAGGCCGACTTTGAGTCCCGCGAACATCATTGCGTCCATGACTATAGCGACGAATGCGGGGCCACTACCGCTTAAGCCGGTAATGGCGTCCATATACTTCTCCTCGACCTCCTGACTCGTCCCCATCGTGTCGAGGAGGGTTTTAACGGTAGCCTTATCCTTAGCGGTTACGCGGGGGTCACAAACGTATGCGGTGAAACTCTCACCAGCTAGGGCGGCGATGTTGGGCATTGTACGAACGTATCTCGCCCCTGGGACAGCATCCTTGTAGTAGTCTAGGGGGACGATGGCTGCGGTACTAATGATGAGCTTTCCCTTGACCTCCCCCTCAATCCCCTTTAGCACCGAGCCCACATCAGTAGGTTTGACGCAGAGGAAGATGACATCAGCCTTACTCGCCGCTAACCTATTGTCAGTGGTTACCTCAGCCCCAAGCTCCTTCAGCCCCTTCAGTCCCTCTAGGCTGCGGCGCGTCGCGATGACTTTACCGACCTCATCGGACTCTTGTAGGCATTTGACAATGGCTCCCCCGATGACACCTGCCCCGATGACTGCTACCGTGCTAATCATGCGTTACCACACGGCGGAGCGCCGACCTAGCTAAAAAATATATTGAATAAATACTCATTTGTAACTCGGCTTATTGGCGCGTAGGCTTTTAACCTCGACGAGTCCGTGTTGAATTATGCCCGAATTCGATGCGAAACCATTTCTAGATAAACAGATAGCCGCCACCAGGGCTTCCCTGATAGGTGAGAAAGCCCTCATAGCTGTCTCGGGTGGGGTTGACAGCACTGTGTCTGCTGCTATCACCCACCGCGCGATAGGAGGTAATCTTTCCTGTGTCTTTATAGATGACAACTTCATGCGCCTCGGGGAGCCTGAGCGAGTGAAGCAGCTACTCTCATCCCCACCACTCAGCCTGCCAATAAAGGTCCTAGACGAGCGGGAGAGGTTCATGGCAGCCCTTAAGGGGCTGAAGGATGCCGAGGATAAGAGGAAGGCCTTCCGTGACACATTCTACAAGGCGCTAAGTGACGCAGCAAAACGTGAGAAGTGTAGATACCTAGTTCAAGGAACTATCAGGGCGGACATCGAGGAGACTACCGCCGGTGTTAAGACCCAGCACAACATCCTCGAGCAGATCGGCATTAACCCTGTTGAGAAGTACGGCTACAGCGTCATCGAGCCTCTCGTGGCTCTGTATAAGTGGCAGGTGAGAGAGGTAGCGAGGCTCATCGGGATGCCTGAGGAGTTAAGCGAACGCCAACCCTTCCCTGGGCCTGGACTCAGCGTCAGGGTCGTCGGGGAGATAACTCCAGAGAAGCTCGACGAGGAGAAAAGGGCAACCGTAGTCGCTGAGGAGTTTCTTACGCCGTTGAAGCCAAGCCAATTCTTCGCCGCTATATTCAGCTCCGACCCCGCGCATAAACATGATATCTTAGCATCCGAGGTTGCGGAGCACCTGAAGCTGTCCGCTGTTGAAGCAAACATCCTCCACGAGAAGACGACGGGAGTCATAGGTGGGAAGAGGACATACGGCGATGTCGTCCTCCTCGGGCTGGGCGGTGCTCAGCCCACCTACAAGAAGCTACAGGAGGCAAGGAAGAAGTTGCAAAATGGGCATCCCGAAGTGGCTAGGGTGCTCGTCAAGGTTGGGATGCGCCAAGGCATTGGCTACCGGGTCGCGCTCCGCGCCATTAAGACGCAGGACTTCCTCACCGCAGAAGTCGCCGACGTTCACTGGAAGACGCTTGAGGAGACTGCAGAGAAAATACTTGAGAAATGCCCGAAGGTCTCCAGTGTCTACTACGACGTTACGCCGAAACCACCAGCCACCGTGGAATTCGAGTAAAAAAGGATTAGGCTACTTCTTCTTAATCCCCAGTTCCTTGAACTGGTTCTGGACACCCAGTCTCATATAGATAAGGTCGTTACCACATGTGACCATGTTGTAGCCCTTCTCTATGCGCTCCTTTAGAGGCTTACCACACCCCTCGTGTATGCCAGCGGCTATTCCATGGGCTCTGCAGGCGTCGAAGACCTTGTCGATGGCCTCTTGCTCATCATTCGGGGTGAAGTTGCCGATGTGGCCAAGGCTTGCAGAGAGGTCAGCGGGGCCTATATATGCGCAGTCGACACCCTCGACCGAGCAGATGGCGTCGATGTTCTTAACCGCCTCAGTCGTCTCGATCTGGACAGCGACGTAGATCTCATCGTTGACGGTTTTGTAATAGTCTGGATCAAACATTGATGCTCGGCGTGGTCCGCAGCCGCGGAGCCCTTTTGGAGCATAGCGTGTGAAGCTTACAGCAGCCTTAGCCTGCTCGGGGGTGTTGACCCAGGGGATGAGAAGCCCTTGGGCACCGATGTCTAGGGCACGCTTAATGGCCACCATGTCATTCCACCATGGTCGGACAATAGGGGAGGTCTTTGAGTCGGGGCGGAAGGCCTGCATCAGTGTCTGGATGTTGAGCATGTCGAGTGGACTGTGCTCGTTGTCGAGTACGAAGTAGTCAAATCCCATACTACTCATCATCTCGGCGCACATGGGGCTCTCCACAGTAATCCAGGTGCCGAAGCCCTGTTTTCCGGCCTTCATCATGCGTTTGAACTCGTTCTTCATGATAATCACTAGTTCAACTAGGGTAAGCTGGAGCGTATTTAGGGTTTGGGGGCTTAACTAGGGATCACTTCTTCGCCTTGTCGAAGGCATCCTTTATCTCTGCCCGTAGTTTCTCGTCGGTGAGGACCTCGACGCCGGCAAGGGCGAGGACCTTCGCCCCGATCTCAACGCCTCTGTGGCCGTCCTCCGTCATAGTAGCGGTGCATAACTCCCTGCTGTGGCTTGTGATGTTGGTCTTAGTGAAGCCGAGCATGGTGTGCATTCCGGGGACGAAGTGGCTGAGGTCGGTGAAGTCGGTGCTACCGCCCGGTGGTTGAGTAGCAGTGGAGTCTGGATCCTCCGCCTCTATCCCCAGCTCCTTGTACGCCTTGACGAAGAGCTTCTCCAACGGTGGGTTCCTGACGTTGGATTTAAGGCCGGGACTGACAGTGACTTTAACCTCGCAGCCTGTGGCGATTGCGGCTCCCTTGGCGGAGTTCTTAACCATTTGGACCATTGTGGGGATGTATGCGTCGTCGCTGCTACGGACGCTAAATTGGAGGACTGCGCGGTCAGGGATTATGTTTGAGGCAAGACCGTCCTCAGTTATTATGCCATGGACTACGGGGTTGGCATCACGCCTGAGCTGCTGCCGGTTAGCATGAGTAGCCATGAAGCAGAGGACAGCCGCATTTAGGGCATTTAGGCCGTTCTGGGGGTCCGCAGCAGCGTGAGCGGTCCTACCAGTGTACTCGATCTTGATCCCGGTTATGGCGAGGAACCCCGTGGCGACCGTCGCCTTGCTGTTTCCCATCGGGTGCATCATCATCACGGCTTCGACCCCCTTGAAGAAACCAGCCTCCGCCATCCGCTTTTTGGCACCGCTGCTCGGACCATGCCCCTCCTCCGCGGGTGTGCCTACAACCCAGACCTCACCTGGAAGTCCCCTCATAAGCTTAGCGACGGCAATCCCCGCACCGAGACCTGAGGTGCCTATCATATTGTGTCCGCAGCCGTGCCCGACTCCAGGGAGAGCGTCATACTCGCAAAGAAATGCTATCTTGGGACCCTTCCCATTGCCCTTTTTAATGGCTTTGAAAGCTGTTGGCATCCCAAGGACACCCATCTCCACCTTGAAACCGTGCTTAACAAGTTCACCCGCTAGGAGCTTCGAGGCCTCAACCTCCTCGCTCCCCAGTTCGGGGTGTTTTCCTATCCAGTCACTCATCTCAATTAGGCGTGGCGATATGGTGTCCACGTCACGTTTAACCTTCTCCTTGAGAGTCTTGACGTCGACCATTAAGATCCAAGGAACGTGTGCTTAGGTGGTTATGAAATATTAGGTTAGTCGTGCAGGCACCTCTTGGCGACGAGAAGGAAATCCTCGACGAGTCAAGTATGGCGATTTCGAGTGATACGTCGAACCAAGCGAGCACTTAGCCTCTGAACCAGGTCTTCTCGATTTCGAGCTTCATGAACTCCGGAGCAGCATTCTCTAGTTGCTCCGGTGTCACGGGGGTGCAGGGGGCTCTAACGTCTAGCTCCATATCAACGCCTCTGAGCCTCCAGATCGCCTTGTATCTCCCCCAGAAGCTCACCCCCACGAAATAGGTTTCGATGATGTTGAACATCTTTACGACTTGCTCGTGGTAGTGGAGAGCCTTCTTAGTGTCGCCGCTCTCCCATGCCTTCCTGAGACCGGTCATGATGTGGGGGAAAGCCTGGAATTCAGCTATGAGGGCCCCAGTAGCGCCCTGTGCTAGGAAGGAAAGGTATGCGGTGGGACTACCCGTGTAAACTGCGATCTTCTCCCTGACCCGCCAGATTATATCGCTATATCGGAGGGCAAAGAAGTCATCCTCCTTGTAGCCGACAACGTTATCAAAATTCTCAGCGAGGCGAGCCACTACGCTGGGGCTTATCGAAGCACCGAAACCGGGGTTATTGTAAAGAATTATGGGTATGTCCACCTTCGTGGCTATCGCCTCGAAGTGGTGGTAGGTCTCGTGGTCGTTCGCCCTCACCATGAGAGGGTGGCTGAGCATGACACCTGCGCAGCCCACATCCTTAGCGTACTGCGTGAACATCCGAGCCTCCTTAGTCGACATGGCGCCCGTCCCAGCGATGACGGGGATGCGGCCATTTGTTTGGTCAACAACTATGTCGATGACTTTCTTCCGCTCTTCGTGGAGAAGGTAGGGGAACTCCCCAGTTGCTCCTACTGGGACGAGTGCATCGGCGCCATCTTCTATGATGATGTCAGTGATTTGGCGCATTGCTTCCTCGTCGATCTCCTCACCTCCCGCCATGAAAGGAGTGATCGGTAGGCAAAGGATGCCCTTGAACTTACCCTTAAATACCATCTATGATCGGTTTAAGGTAACCAGACAGGCTTATTTCGTTTCCCACTCCTGTATAGCTGTCCCTACAGATTGGTAGGCGCAGATTAGGATGCCTGCTAAAGTAACCGCGCCGCCGATCATGGTTAGGGGACCAGGCGTCTCCCCAAGTACTAGGAAGGCCAATATCGAGGCTCCTATAGGCTCCCCTAATAGGCTGATGCTGACAACAGGAGCTGAGACCCACTTAAGCACCCAATTGTAGAGCGTGTGGCCAAAGATCATAGGAACAAGTGCGATGACAGCGAAAAGTAGCATAACCCTTGTATCATAGCCTATGAGGGGTGCGCCGACGGCGACGCTTCCAAGCGCTAATACCGCTGCGGAGACAGCGTAGACAGGGGTTACATATGTTGTTAAGTCGAGTCTCTGCCTGAGCCGCCTTCCAGCCATTAAGTAGATGCCGAGGGCTATGGCTCCAATGATCGAAAGTGCGTCGCCGATGAGGTTCTCCTCTCCGATGCCGAGGTCGCCGAGAGCGATGACCGTTGCTCCGACGAAGGCGACTCCTATGCCGAGGGCAACCCGCTTACTCACCCTTTCTCCAAGAAGGAAATGGCTGACCAAAGCCACGAAAATCGGGTCAACGTGGACAAATATCACCGAACTCGCCACCGAAGTATAGCTTAGGCTCGTTATCCAGGAGGCGAAGTGTATTGCTAAGGCGACACCGACTCCTGCTAGGGCAAGGAGGTCCCTACCCCCCATGGCACGGAGCTTAGCGAAGCCACCCCGATTTACGAAGAAGGGGAAGAGCATTAGTGTCGAGAAGAGGAGACGCCAAGTCGCAATAGCCATTGGCGGCGCCTCTGTTAAACGTATGAGGATCGACGCTGTTGAGACTGCGGAAACACTAACAAGCATAACTAGGTTCGGCGGTAGTTCAGGCCGCTCAACCAAGGCGATCCCCTGATAATTGGGTGAGGAGTTATAAAAGACAGCAATCAGGTGAAGATCAATGCCCCATCCAGTCATAATTGTTCGCGATGATCCGGATTGGCCTAGAATTTATGAGGAGGAGAGCAAGCTCATCAGGGGCGCTATCGGTGGGATCATCCTATCCCTCGAGCACATTGGGAGCACGAGCGTTCCTGGCCTCTGGGCAAAACCCATCATCGATATCATCGCTGGCGTGAACGACTCAGAAAGTGCCGATAGGTGCGGGGCTATCCTCTATTACTTCGGATACGAAGATGTCTCACCCGGTGACCAACCTGACTGGTTCTACTGCCTTGGGAAAGCCCCACACAACACGGGCTTCCACCTTCACCTTGTAAAAGAAGGGAGTTCATTCCAAAAAAGACACATACTTTTCCGTGACTGGTTACGCACCCACCCCACTGACGCTGAAGCCTATAAGGATCTAAAGATCAGCCTTTCGGAGAAATACAGGGACAATAGAGTTGCTTACACCGATTCGAAGACCATATACATAAACGGAATAGTAGAAAAAGCGGAAAAGACTAGGGCTTTACGACCCTCTTAAGAAGATCGACATCCATTTCGAGGGCAGCGACTGGCATCTCGAGCCCCCATGCCTCGAGCGACTCGGGCCTGATCTCACCCGCCCAGCAGAGGGGCTCACCATTAACCTTCGCTATAAGACGCCTACCATCAATGAAGCAGTCCCATCCACCTGCCTCAACTTCAGTCTTGACCTCGAGGTTTTCGAGGATTGAGATCATCGCGGCCTTAATATCGCTGAAACTGGCCCTGGCGTGGCACTGGACTATTGCTAGCCGACGTGCGCTCCTAGCCCCTGTGTCGGTCTCCCCGTCGAGGAGAACTACATCATCCACCTCGTAGAGGCTTTGTGGGTATGGGTGGTGTTTGTTTGAGCTCAGCACCTCCATGAGGCTCGGGAGAAGTCTGTTCCTGAGGACGTTGTAGCCCTCCATCTTAGGGTTGTCCACCTCCGCCAAGGACTCCTCGGCTATGCTCATCTTTGTGAAGAGCTTCTCCCTGTTGCTGAGCATGAAAGTGACGACCTCCATGTAGCCGAAACCTATGAGGAAGTTTCGGATGTACCTGCTGAATATTTCCAGCTCGTCCTCACCGGCCTTAGTGTGGATAGGTGGGATATTGGGTACGATCTTGTCGTAGCCATAAGCTATGGCCACGTCCTCGACGAGGTCAATAGGGTGCATAATGTCAGTACGGTAGCAGGGAACCTCTACGTCTATTTCGTCACCGATGACCTTAGCGCCGTGCCCCATCTTACCGAGAAGCATCGCGGTCTCCGCGTGGCCGAGCTTCAGGCCTAGGGTCTTGTTGACATAGTGGTTGCTTAGCCTCCACTTCTTGGGGTTGAGGTCGGGAGTCTTGATCGCCTTGTCTGGGTACATGACCTCGACGGCGTAGATCTCGGCGCCCCTATCAGCGAACGTAGTGCAGATGATGTTAAGCGCCTCGGTAATCGCCTTCAGATCTGTACCCGTGATGTCGATGAAGATTTCCCGGGTCGCCTCGTCGATGCGTGTGTATTCCCCATTTATGATCGGTGGCATCGAGAGAACCATCCCCTTCGCGTCGAGGATCATCGGGTACTCCGCGGCTCCATCAAGTATCCATGCGTACTCGACACCCTTTGGCATCTCCGTCAGCATCCATTTGAGGTCCTTATCGAGGCGCTCACCAAGAGGCCTGAACTTAAACTCGGGAGGCTTCGTAGTATAGTTGACCGGGAACTGTATGGGTTTGAGGTTGTGAAGACCTATGGCGACCTTACGCCTCTTCCTACCGTGGGTAATGTGGAGCTTCTCCTGGAGTTGGATGATGCTACGAATTAGGGAGTCGCTAAAATCGACGCCTTTAGCAACAGCACACACGAAGTAGGGGCGTACCTTCTGGGTTTTCTCGTCTACGACGGCGACGTAGCTGGAGTCCTTGACCCTATATTTACGGAGACCAGGTTTTTCCCCCGTGAAGCTAGCATAAGCGCGTGCTAGACCCTCGGTGCTCATCAGGTCGGGGCGATTGGGAAAGACTTCAAGTGCGAAGCCCTCATAGAAACCTTGCGATACCTGAGTCGGGCCCTCCCAACTTGTCCCCATCATGGGGAGCCTCTCCTGAAGCTCCTCAATGGTGACGTCTCTGCCAAGCATCTCGCGGAGGTCCACCAAATTAACGTTTATCACCGGCATTCAGGGTCACCTCGTCCAGAGCTTCGCCTTCCGGAGAAGTCCTATGTCATTGCCATATAGCTCCTTAATCGTGTTGACGTGATAGCTCTGCATAACTAGTCTGTCAAAGCCTGGGCCCCATGCGAGGACGGGGACGTCTATTCCGATGAGGGGCTTGACTACCTCGGGGCGGAACATTCCCGCGCCGAAGAGCTCCATCCAGCCGCCATGCTCCTCGATCCAGACCTCAGCTTCCATGCTCATCTCCGTGTATGGGAAGTAGCCTGGGCGGAACCTGAATTTCTTTAACCCAAGCCCTTCGAGGTAAGCCTTGAGGTAGCCTTGCATGTCCCGGAATGTTACATCCTCCCCGACGACGATGCCGTCGGTTTGGTAGAACTCGGCGAGGTGATTCCAATCGATGGCCTCGTTCCTGAAGACGCGGCCGACACTGAAGAACTTCCCCGGGAGGTCCTCGGGCTTGAGTTTGGCAAGCTGAAGAACACTGAGGCTCGTTGTGTGAGTGCGGAGACAGCAGCGGCTTGCGTAATCAGGGTTCCACTTGTACTGCCAGCCAGTTGAGCCTGTTGTCCAGCCATTCTCATGGGTGGCCTTCACCTGCTCTACAAGCTTACCCTCTGGGAGCCTGCCTTTGTAGGGGGTCTTCATGTAGAAAGTGTCGGCGAGGTCTCTGGCGGGATGGTCCTGGGGTTGGTAGAGGGCATCGAAGTTCCAGAAACTGAGTTCGAGGTAGTTGCCCTTCATCTCCTTGAAGCCAAGTTCAACCCAGAAACGGCGTATGTAGTCGATGATCTGGCTGATGAAGTGGCGTTTGCCGGGGGTGAGGCTAGGGACCGGGAGGCTGACATCATAGTGCTGTACTACGGCGTCGCGCCACGAGCCCGCTTGGAGCATCTCGGGAGTGATCTGAGTGATCACAGGTTTCAGAGCGATGACATCGACAAATGGCAGAACCTCTATGCCAAAGGAGGTAAGTTCGACGAATCGCTCGGTCTCCTCCTTAACCTCTACTAGGCCACGCTTTATGAGGATGGGAATTCGGGCAGCGAGTTCGACACCGAGCTTGCCTTCGTGGACCATGCCCTGAGCGAGGCGCTTGAGTATCTTCTCGTCAACTGTCTCGTGTTTAGCGGCTTTTACTCCCTCGGGAGTTGGCTCGACTTTCCCACCCTTGATGTTTGCCCAGCCATTGCTGCGGACCCAAACGAGGGCGATATTAATGGCGGGGATATCCCCCTTGAGGTGGGAGAGCTCGTTGTCACCGCCTGACACGGCTTCGATGAGCTGCTTCTCGGGTAGTCCCTCATTCGAGTATTTCTGCCCCTCATCTGTGAGCTTAAAGAATCGTGAGACCTCCGCCCTGAAACTTACAACGCCCTTGGTCTCCGCCCAAGCGGAGGCCTTCTCGACAGCGTCTCTGCCAAGGCCTGTGGACAGGCTGAGCGCGGCGGTAGAGGATGCCCCGCCGCCCCTAAGGGCGACAAGGACCTTCCTTTCGTTCTCGTTAAGCCTCGATGCTACCTCTTTAGGATTCAAAGGTCTCACTAGCCTACCATTAACGGCTCATCCGGGAGTTTAAAAATGCACATGGGTGGCGAGCAGATTAACCCAGTAAACAGGTTCGCGCATATATGGACCTTAAGTGTACTCGGTTATCTTCCTCTGGGTTAGAGTGTGTCTGAGGAGGGGGCCACTCTCTATCCACTTCTGGAGGGGTATTGTGAGTCTACTCATGACATGCTGGAGGGCACTATCCATAGAGGTGAAGTCTCGCGGAGTCTGCTTCATGGCGTTTCTACAGTTCTCCCTGACCTGCCAGACTCCGACGGGTAGAATGTAATCGGGATAGGCCTCGCGGAAGATGAAGACCTTTGCCTGGCGGCGTATCTTTGTCAGGTACTCGAGGACAGCGAGGCGCCCAGAGTAGTAGCAACCACCCATTGATGCGTATGTACTGCGCCCGTTGTAGTCTTCCCAGTCAGTCACTATGTTGACGTGGGTCTCAGATGGGTTCCAGAGGGTCCTAGGATACCATGCCTCGTAGGCTTCGTAGCACCAGGCATCGGGGACTAGGACTATTTCAAAGCGGTTGCCCAGGTACTCAGATTCATAAACCTCGTACATGTTGATGAGTGGGTAGTCCTTGATGGTTTTTATCATGTCCTTGCTGAGGAGATCGTCTATAGCTGTGATACTCCAACGAGTTGGGACGAGGCGCCTGTTCTTTTCTATGCCAAAGCTGCCTGTACTAAAGGCCTTGACTATGCTATTGACAGAGACTCCGCTTCGGTAGAGGGTCTTCGCAGCCTGCGCCGCTTTTAGGTCTGTGTCGTAGTGGGCTTTCTCCATCCAATGGTTCCATTTAATGAAGCCTATCTGGACCTTATCGAGGGGAGCTGTTGGGCCGATGGGTTGGATATCGTTGTCTATGTATAGGCGTTTGACTGGGGGTTTCCGGAGCTTCATCTCGGTCTCGACGTAGTGCTCGCTGAGACTTATCTCACGGGTTGCATCGAGTATTTTCCCCGCCTTCTCAGGTTTACGCACATTTACTGGCGTCATGCCTCGGACGAGTTGGCTGCGGAATCCGATTATCTCATCCATGCTTCTGCCGAACCACTTCTCTGTATCGTCGAGTATAGCGGTGTCCCCATAGTAGCCGGTAGCCATGGGTCCGACTTGGACGTAGGGGTAGCCGAAGCGACCGATGAAGACGCTAGGGGGAGAGCTGCCATCGATGTTTGTACCGTGTATGCTTTGGAACATGCGGGTATGAGCGGCGACCTGCTCTATGATAGGGCACCGCGTCTTCCCACAGAGCATTTTACTGCCTTTACAGACGGTGCAGAAATTATCCTTCGCCTGGAGCCTAAGTTGGTCATTAGTATAATCGAGAGAGGCGCCTATCTCAGGTTCTGCTTGGACGAGCTCCCGAACCCATGTGTTGCTGGGCTTGAAACTCTTAGCGACCCTCTTCCCCAATCTAGTGGTCTCCTACTCTCGCTTGGTTATAGGAGTATCGAGGCACAGGTATTATGGGGAGGTGGGTGGATGTGAAAGTATACTATGGTGAAACTGGAGAACATCGAATTCACAAGCGGTAGCAACACCCTGCTTGGAAGGCTATACAGACCAGAGGGGAGAATGCAGAAAGCAGCTGTTACTTTCTGCCATGGCTTCCCAGGGGATACGAAGAACATGGACCTCGCCGAGGAACTCGCACTCAATGGGATTGTAACGCTTATCTTCTATTACCAGGGGGCTTGGGAGAGCAGTGGAAAGTACAGCTTGACAAAGCTCGAGGTGGGGGTGAGAGATGCCGTCGCTTACCTTAAAGGGCAACCATACGTTAATCCGAGGCGCGTTGGTCTCATCAGCCATAGTATGGGGGCGCTACCTCTATCGAAGGTGATGAGTTTAGATCCGTCTATAAAGACTGGTGTCCTGATGGCGCCAGTAGCTGACATCAAAGTCTTGATCGCTAAGAGAGGGATGGAGGGGACAGCGAAACGGTATGCTTCTATGGCGGAGGGAAAGCTAAACGGGGCTACCTATGAGAGCCTGTTAATGGATCTTGAGGAGGTTTCAAAGACGACGAACCCGGTTGATTTAGCTCCTAAAATTAAGGCTCCCACTATTGTCATTGTGGGATCTAAAGATGAGGATACTCCCCCTGAGATGTGTAGGAAGTTCTACATATCAGCTGGGGAGCCCAAGAAGTGGGTTCAGATTGAGGGGGCAGGTCACAGCTTCTCGGAGCATCGCATTCCTTTGATGAGAGAAGTGCTGGACTGGTTGAAGACCACCATCTAGAAAACCGAACCCTTTTTCTTGTGGGTCGGCGTCGGCTCAGGAGATGCCAATTCACGTTGGTAACCTCCGCAGCTTCCTTATGCGATTGCCTTCGCTATTTTTTGGATTGTTTCTCTTCGCGGCTGGCGCAGTAACAAATCTCTACTCAGGGCTCGGCATGAGCCCCTGGGGAGTATTTCACGTGGGTCTTTCAGAGCTCAGTGGTCTGACACTTGGACAGGTAAGTCAACTCGTAGGGCTCGCGGTATTGCTCCTAGGCTGGGGACTAGGATTCCCCCCCGGATTCGGGACAGTTATGAATATGTTCTTCATCGGCTGGTTCACAGATAGGATTATGGAGTGGGGGATAGTCCCCAGACCCACAGAACCGTTGGAACAGGCTGCGCTATTGCTGTTGAGCGTGGTGCTGATTGGAGTTGGGAGCCTCTTCTACCTACGCGTACAGCTTGGAGCGGGTCCACGAGATGGGTTGATGGTAGGTCTTGTAAAGAACCTGAACAGGCAGGTTTGGCTAATCCGCGGAAGCATAGAGATCACGGTTCTGATACTTGGCTACTTCCTGGGAGGCCCCGTGGGGATTGGGACAGTCGTGACCGCTCTTACCATCGGCTACTGTGTCCAGTTCGCATTTAAGCTGGGTAAGTTTGAAGGAAAGTCACACCAGATGAATCTCTGGGAACTCTACGGGTATCTACTGGGGAAGTAGTAGGAACCTCAGATTGTGAGGGACTCTAAGTCTCTGGGGTAGTATGTGACGACTTCGTTGCCATCTACTGTGACGATGAGGGTATCGCTGTGGCGGAACCCTGCGTAGCCGAGACGGTAGATACCAGGCTCTATACTGACTACCATTCCCGGCTTGAGGGACACGGGGTTACCCTGATCGAGCCACGGTGGCTCATGTCCTTGTAGGCCAATGCCGTGACCAGAATGATGACGGATGAGTTCCTTAAGGCCGGCTTTATGTATGATCTTATTGGCAGCATTGTCGACGTCGGCGCATGAAGCGCCGGGCTTGAGAGCGGATATGGCGGCATCCTGAGCCTCCATCATGACCTCGAAGTAGTGTTTCTGACGATCCGTGGGGGGGCCAACAATCATTGTACGTTCGAGTTCGCTGTTGTAGCCACCTACATCGGCACCAGCCCCAGTTACGAGTACGTCACCCTGTTTGATGGGGTGTTCTATGGCTATACTGTGGGGCATGGCGCTCTTCCACCCAACCTGGCCACGGAAGCCAGCGGAGCAGCACCGTGTGCCAGCGATGGGGGTGTATTGGGGTCCGAGGGTCTTCTTCATAATTGCCGTGGCTTCCATAGTGGCTTCGAGTGCGACGTCGGCGTCCCACCTTCCAGGGGAGGTATACTCCTGCAGGAGCTGGTGTACGAGATTGCCCCACTTGGCTGATTCGCGTATGAGGTCTAGTTCCTCGGGGCTCTTTATCAGGCGCATATCCCAGAGGATGTCGTCGGCTTTGATGAGCTTGGCTTCGGGTAGTTTCTCGGTGAGTGGTGGTCCAGTGTAGCCCATCGTAGCGGATGCGCCGCTGGGGTTGTCAGTGCCTATCTTGGACTTGGCGTAGCCGAGGTCACTTAGCCACTTGGCGAAAAGGTCGATGGGGTGGGTCGTGCCGGGGTAGTCTAGGTAAGTGTGAATTTGTTTGACAAGCTGCGTCTGGTATTTAAGGTGGTCAGCCTCGAGGAGGGGACCCATGAAACTGATGTCTCCATCTCGTGGGATGAGGAGGGCGGCTGGGCGCTCTGTTACCATGTGGTAGAAGGCGCTCATGTAGAAGATCGAGACACCGTTGGTGATGAGGAAGGCATCTAGCTCCCTCTTCTTCATCTCCTCGCGTAGCCGCTCGACCCGGTTCTTATACTCATTCACGCTTATGCAGAGCTTTGGCATATAGATCGAATTAGATTTACCCGGTTCTGATAAAGAACTATCGGCTCGAAGAGGCGAAACTATCTTTTAAGTGATCAAACACTCTGATAAATAGAGATTCTTTTGATATATGAATGGAGAATATACGAGGCCTACCCCGGTAGGCTAGACGCCCTCAATGAGCGCTTTGCCAAGATCACCCTGAAGTACTTCGAGAAGCATGGGATCAAGGTGATTGGATTCTGGACCGCGATAATCGGAACATCAAACGTCCTCTACTACATGGTAGCCTTCGAGGACCTCGCTCATAGGGAGCGTGCCTGGAACGCCTTCTCTGCAGACCAAGGCTGGGTAAAGGCCCGGAAGGAGACCGAAGAGAAGGCAGGAGGCCCCCTCACGGAGAGGATTGTTAACATGATCCTCAAGCCAACAGACTACTCCCCCATGAAGTAGCTACTTGAACTGAGGTATGACCTCGTCGGCGAACAGCTCAGCTTCTTTCTTAAAGTCATCTCCCATGAAGCGGACTATAAACAAGTCAACGCCCGATTCGATGTATCGTTCGATCTTATCCGCTACCTGCTCAGGGGTCCCGGCTAGAGGGGGAAGTCGGCTACCACTCTTGGCGCCGTATCGTGCCTGCATGTTCGCCGTGTAGTTTCTTAGACTCATCTCCGATCTAGCGGCATCCTCGCCAATGAGGCAGTAGGCAGCCCAGGACCTCCTTATCTCTTTGAGGTTTCTCCCAACCTTCTCGCAGAAGGTGTTCAGTACCTCATTCTTCTTTCGGAAGTCCTCAGGTTTCCCCGTCCACGCGGCGAAGTTGCTTATGTCTGCGTGACGCGCTACTGTGCGGAGGGTTAACTGCTCCCCTCCCCCCGCTATCATTAGAGGCGGGTGGGGTCTTTGTGCAGGCTTAGGAGAGTTCCAAGCCTTATCGATCCAGTAGTATTTTCCCTTGAAGCTAGGGGACTCCTCCGTCCACATCCTCTTTATGATCTCAGCCGCCTCGTCGAGGCGCCTCACCCTCGCTGCGTTCCCCTCGAATGGATAACCATAGGCCCTGAACTCCCCCTCATGCCAACCTGTCCCAAGTCCTAGGATGAGACGCCCACCACTGATAGCATCGAGGGTCGCCGACATCTTCGCCAGCAGCGGCGGATGCCTAAGCGGGTTACATAGAACAAGTTGCCCAACCATTATCCTTCTAGTATTGGCCAGAAGCGCTGTAGATGTAGTCCAGCACTCGAAACGTGAGTCACCTGGGGCCTCATACATCCCGATGACGTGGTCCGCCACCCAGACGCTGTGATAACCCAACTCCTCGCAATGAAGCGCGTCATCAAGAATGGACGTATAATTGGGCTTCTCAAGACCGAGGAATACGCCAAAGTCGATGGTGCCCATACCGAAGACTAGTACTCAAGTGATAAGATATTATCCTAGCTCCCAGTCATCAGGAGCCTAAATTTTTTTTGTTATCTGTTGCTACGCTAGCTATCGCGTTATGGGAGCATATTCGCCTCCGCAATTCGTTTAAAGACTACCGCTGAGGCCTTGGGTGTCCTCCTCTTCGTCACAGCGTCGACTGAGTAGAGTCCAAACCGGACCTTGTAGCCACTCGACCACTCCAGGTTGTCGATGAGACTCCAGTGGAAATAGCCTCGAACCGGGACGCCATCTATCTCGATAGCCCTCTGGACCGCGTCGAGGTGACTAAGGAGGTACCTCTCCCTCATTGAGTCTGAGGCATCAGCGATCCCGTTCTCAGTAACGTAGATCGGCCTCCTATACCGGCTGTAAACCCAATCGCAGACCCATCGGAGTCCCTCAGGGAAGGTGTCGAAGCCTATATCGCTCGGGTCAGTCGCCGGCGCGAATGCAAAATCGAGACGCGGGTCACCACCCTTCGCCTCATGCCTCACTCGCCTTCTCATATAGTAGTTAACACCGATCCAGTCACACCCCTTAACAAGATGGGGGAGTATCTCGTCTCCCTCAACGAGGCCGTTGACGTCCATGTCGTAGTCGCCGCGGAAGACGGCGTTCAGGCTCCACTCGTTGAAGAGATAGTCGTTAAACATGGTTGCCCTCACGTCGGCTTCGCTCGACGGGTCGACGGGTTCGTGGTAGTGGAGTACCGTTACTATGCCTACACTGGAGGGTCCATAAGGACCAGCAGAAGCCTGGTCCCACCTCTTTACCTGCTCATATGCTAGCCCATGCGCCATCGATAGGTGCCGCATAGCAACCATAAACGCCCTGAAGTCGTTTAATCCAGGAGGGAATTCACCACCATCGAGGAATCCATGATCGGATACGATCTTCACCTCGTTTATAGTCCCCCACATGTCCACTAGGTCTCCGAATACATGCGCTGCGTATGCGCAGTATTTCGAGAATTCCACAAGTGTCTCCTCGTCCAACCACCCGCGTTTCCCCAAAGGTGCGACGCCATCTCGCGTGGCTATCGGGTCATGGAGCCAGAGGGGGATCGGCCAGTGGTAGAGGGTGACCATGGGCTCCATTCCTTGCATCCTGCACTCGGATAATATCTGCCGGTATCTTCTCACTGACGCCTTATCCGCGAGTTTAGCAAGCTCGCGCATCGCCCGGTCATCCACACGTACCTTCTCGATGTTCCCGTACCTGTCGCGATGCACCTCAACGGCTACCCCTTTTGTTGAAGCCGAGAACACACGGGCCCAGTCAAGGCTCAACCTGAAGGCGTTACAGCCCAAACCCCGAGCAAGCTTGTAATCTTGTCTATACAACTCCCAGAAACCCGGCCCATCCTTAGGTGAGTCTCCACTGACCCACCTCCTCCGCTTATTCTCCTCGTCGTGAACCCATGCCCACCAGTCTGATCCATCCGCCACAGCGCCCCTCCCCATCTCCACCTGGAAAGAGGACACCGCAACGCCCCATAGGAACCCCTCGGGAAAAGCTCCGACCAAAACACATCGATCAACGCTTGCACTTTAGAGGCTTTTAACACCTAAGATGGACACTCGAGGCGGACGAACTCCGAGTTCATACTCCTCTGGTTAACGTTTTATCCAACTACGTCCCGTCCTCCATTATGCCAGAGTTCGGAGTGAGCCACGAATCCGGCAACCTGAAGCGAGTCCTCGTCCACCATCCGGGGAGGGAGTTGGAGCTCGCAAACAAGGATCTTGTCACCCATCATTTTTCTTGCGCAGTCGACATTGAGCAGTTCCAGAGCGACCACCGCATGCTCATGGACGCACTAGCCGAGGCGGGGGTAGAGGTCCTAGACGTCGGAACCCTCTTAGCAGATGACAGACAGATGCAGGGCCTCATAAAACGCGCCCCTAACCTCGTCTTCACACGTGACTCAAGCACAGTCACCGAAGCCGGTGCTATCCTCTTCCGGATGGGATTACCTAGCCGACGCGCTGAGACGCCAATCATACGCGCAGCCCATGAGGCAGCAGGCACACCTATTGCACACCAACTCAAGGAGCCCCAAACCTTCGAGGGCGGAGGATTCGCACTGCTCGAAGGTAGAGTAGCCGTAGCCGGTCTATGCGACCGTACAACCCAAGGCGCCCTCGATGACTTAGGCGACTTCCTCCTCCGAGAACAGATTATAGACCAGTTCATCCAACTCAACATGCCCAAGGGTGCCGTCCATATAGATGGTGAATTCGCAGAACTCCCTGGGAAACGCGCTATAGCTCACCCTGCATCCCTAGAGGAGAACCCAGCCAAGTTTCGCACACGAACCGAGGCATGGGACGGCAGCTACCTCGAGTGGCTAATCGATGACGACTATGATCTCATCGAGATCACCGACAAGGAGCGCGACGATATGGCTGCAAACTTCCTCACAGTCCACAGCGACCTCTGTATCCACTATACTGGAAACCCACGAGTCATGAAAGAGGTCCGAGAACGCGGTATAGAAGTCATCCAGATACCTGGCGAAGAGATGCGGCGGGGCTGCGGCGGCATCCACTGCATGACTTGCCCCATACTAAGAGTTTAATGATAAATGACATCTAAATTAGAGGGATTTGGATCACGCGCGGGTTAGCCTCAGTGTAACTCTGATTGGCATAAGCAATGGCTTAGAGTAACTAGGTTCTTGAGGTCTATTCTCAACTATGCTCTTCAGCACGCGTATCGCGTGTGCCTAAATATTGGGTTATTTGAAGGGGAGTGTAGCCCTCTTAGCCTTCCACCCAGGAGGCTTCGTTCCATCGACGCCCATTCCCCCGTTATTTAACACCATGTCCTCGGCAGGCTGGAACCTCGTAGCTATACCCCACACAATTTGGCGTAAATCTGAAGGGTCAATGTCATCGTCTACACAGAGTGTTAAACCAGGGCCATTTACTACTTTCTTCAGCACAGCCTTGGCATCAGCGCCTGAAGTCATCTTTAGTACCTTCAGATGCCTGCTCACTAAAGGATAAGCTAACTGATCAACCCCTAGGCTCATTAAATGATCAAACGACTCTATCTCATTCGCGGATATTTTCCTCTCTGACCCCGTAGCATCCACAATGACCTTGGACGCCGTGCCATCTGGCGATGAGGAGGGGTCGAGCCTATGGCAGAAGACCCCCTTAAGAAGCTCCAAGCCTGAGCCAAGGGTCATGTCACATCGCTCAGCCATGGCGTCGAGTGAGGCACCAAGATCCCCCACATCAACGCTCTCAGGTAGCATAATCACGAGCTTCAGATATGGGTCGAGACCTAGAACGAGTAGCCCGACCTGCTTCGCGTAGCCAGGCACTGCTCTGGCTGAGGCCTCCATTGAGACTAGACAAATATAGTGGGTACCTGAGACCGGCCAAGACATGTCCTTAACGGCTGGCATCGGTGTGAAGGAACTCACCGCACCGTAGATCCTTGCCTGCTTTGGTAAGCCACTAAGGAGAAGGTGCTCATCAGAGTTACTTGGCATGATGGTATGGTAGATCGCGTCGTGCCGCATGGTCACGCAGGTGACCTCAAAGACATTCCTAGTTGATCGACCACTTAGGTAACCAGTATACTCTGTGAAGGGACCCTCGTCCTCATTGTCAAGTGTTATGCATCCCTCAAGCACTATCTCGGCTTCAGCGGGTATCGGAACGTTAACGGTCTCCCCCCGTGCGAGGCGGAGCGGCTCACCAATGAGAGAGCCAGAAGTAGCATACTCCCCCGTTATCTTCGCAGCTGCTGCAAGGTAGATAGCTGGGTGAGCCCCTACGATCACGGCAACGTCCAGTGGCTTCCCGGCTGCCTTTGCCTTCTCATAGTAGCTCCAGAGATTCCCCCTGCTGTGGAACGTCGTCCCTATCCTCGACCTACCTTTAAGCTGCATCCGTGCATAGCTGAGGTTCACAACCTCCGGCTTTTCCGGGTCCCTCGCGGCGACGAGCCCGCTCGTTATATACCTCCCAGCGTCTTGCTCGTAGAACCTTAGGATGGGCAGCTTCGTTAGATCGATTTCTCTTCCGTGAAGCTTCACCTCCTTCACTGGGCCCCGGGACACCATTACGGGTTCAACGCTCTTGGTCATTAGTACACTCCACTCGCTGTACATGTCGGGACGAGAAGCGATGGGACGTTGGGCTCCCTCTAAGGCAAGTTTGATCCTGTCGACATGTCCAAAGACGTTGATAAGAACGGGTTCCTCAAAGCCTTCTATCTTCTCGAAAAGCAGGGCGGGGTTAGTAGGTAAGCGAGCTGCTTTCTCTATTCGCCTCGTGACATCATATTCATTGCTCACTGGTTCCGAGATCCTAACGAGTTGGCCGGGCAACAGACGCTCGACCCTTTCAAGGTATGTTCTAAGGTCGTGCACGCATAGGAATCTTCTCTGTGCGTTAAAAGATCGATGCGATTACGTAAAGAGGTCGGGCTGAAACTCCTTGAAACCCTCGGGGAAGTCCCATGGGTCAACTACGAACTCCACCATGGCGGGGATGCCGCGCTTGTTCTCCCTCTTCGCACGCCTCAGCGTCTTCTTCACGTCCTCTGGGTCGGTCACCTGAGCTCCGTAGCACCCAGACGCCTCAGCGATCTTCACGAAGTCAGGCTGAGCCTCGAAGTCGACAGCGATATACCGTCCCCTATTAGCCCTCTCATGGAGCTTGATCCACCCAAGGCTGTAGTTGTTGAGGACGATCCAGGTGACTGGAGTCTTATACTGGACCGCTGTGGACATCTCCTTCATGAACATTTGGAAGGCGCCGTCACCCGTTGTACAAACTACTGGCCTTTCAGGTGTTGCCAGCTTCGCACCAATGCAGCCCGCAACAGCGAGCCCCATACAGGTCTGCTCCCCAGGCGCCACACAACCGTCAAGAGCCCCCACCACCCAGTATGGCCAGTAGTAGCTCCAGAGGTCCTGGCTACCATTCTCATTCACCAACACAGTCTTTGGCCCAAAGACGCGGCAAGCTTCGTAGACAACCCTCTTCGTCTTTATTGGCTTCGAGGCGTCACCAGACTCTGCGTAGACCTCGGCCAAGTAGGCGGCGGTCGCCTCTATGATGCCTTTCACCCGAGGCATTCTAGATAGAGGTACCCTCTTCACCCTCCCACGCGCGTAGGCAAGGAGATCCTGCAGGAATAGCTTAGCGTCGGCGACGATCGGCACTGTGGGTCGGAAGTTACGCCCGAGCTCGGATGGATCGATGTCTACCTGAATTAGCGCTGCACCCTCGGGATAATAGCGCCACGCAGCAGTCTGGAACTCCTCATTCCTACTTCCCAAGGAGACAATTAAGTCAGCTGACTGATAGGCATCTCGGCCAAGTTTGGTCCTGTAGAGGCCAACCTGTCCGAGGGAGAGCGGATGATCCTCTGGGATTACCCCCCTTCCGCTTGGCGTGGTTAACACTGGCACCCCAAAGAGCTCAGCCAGCTTTACAAGCTCTGTTAAACACCCGCTGTAGAGGGCGCCACCACCCGCCACTATTATTGGCCTCTCTGCAACGAGAAGAAGCTCTGCTGCTCTCTTCAATGCATCCGGTTCAGGCCTCGACCTCACGAATCGAATCGATGGGTGGTATTGCGTCTCATTTGTCTTCTCTTGGCCTACATCGAAGGGGACCTCGAGGTATACTGGGCCAGGCTTGCCGTTGACTGCGAGAGTTAGTGCCCTCCGTAGTGCCCAAGAGGCACGTTCAGCCCTTGGAACCCTAAAGCCCCACTTTGTAATCCCCTTAAAGATCTCCATCTGGGGTGTCTCTTGGAAGGCACCTTCCCCCTCGTGTTCAAGCGCAGCGGAGCCACCGAGTGCGAGCATTGGGACGCACCCGCTCCAAGCCTCAAGTACGCCGGGAACTAGGTTCGAGACACCAGGACCTGGGCTGGCGAAGCAAACGCCAGGGCTCCTCTTCATCTTCCCATAGGCATACGCCATGAACGACCCGGAGGCCTCGTGCCTTACGAGGATTGACTCTATATCAGAGTCGTAGAGTGAGTCGTAGAGAGCAGCGGGATGGCCGGGAAGGCCAAAGACATGGCTCACCCCCTCAACCTCGAGGCCATTAACTACGATATCCCAAACGCGTTTACCCACCAAAAGGGCACCCGGAGAATTATTCTCCGGTTAGGTTGATAAAACCTAGGTTTCAGACACGAGGCGCATAAAAGTGGGTATCCTATAAGGTGCTTTTGGAGTCTTCGATTCGTGGTCTAGAGGTTGCTCGATTGTTTAGCTGCGGTTTTCGGTGCCTCTTTCTCATCGTCATCGTCTTCGCCCTCTCCACTGTAGATGAACTGGAGGTCGTCGAAGGTCAGCTTCTCTCCCGCGGCCATCTTACGCTGAGCCTCCTGGCGGAGAGCCTCGACTCGGGCGTTGACCTGGGCCATCTTATCGCGCTCGACCTTGAGGTCCTCGGCTCGCAGACCGTCTCTGATTCCACGGACCTGGAGGCTGATGCCATCGAGCTCCTGCTCGACTTTCTTCACCTCACCTAGATACTCAACGAACTTGGCATGAGCCTGGTTAGCCTTCTCTCTCTCCTCGTCCGCCTTCCTGTGCAGGAGTAGCATCGACTCATGGTGCTTCTGGCTCTCAACCCTGAGGGCATTCATCTCTTCGCGTATCTTGCGGATGTTCATCTCTGTGGCTTTGGCCTCGGCAGTAGCCTCCATGGTGGCCTCTGTTCTCTTCGGGGGCTTCTTGAAGGTGCTTAGCCTGCGTCTCAGCGAATTGGCGCGCTCGACTAGCTCCAGCTCTCTATCCCTATCGAGGAGCTCACGGGTAGGGGTCGTCATGACCTCCCACTCAACTGTGTTTAGATCGCGTTCAACGCGTCTCTTCCTAGGAATCTCTCTGTAGCCTTGCTGGAGCTCCTGCTCGATACCTAGTAGCTTTTTTCGTTTCTCGTCGAGCTGGTCGTAGAGAGGCTGTAGCTGGTTTTTCACATTGGCGACGCTGCCGTTGATTTTATCCCGCTCCTCCTTGTGCTTAATCGCTTCCTCCCGTATCTTTCGGGCGGATTCGTTGATCCTGTCACGCTCGTCGCGCCAGCGATTGACGTGCTCAAATAATTCGCTCCTCTTCCTGCGGAGCTCAGAAGCCATTGTCTCAAGCTGGTCGAGCTTGAGGTCTTCGCCAGACATCAGCAAATACACCACTTATGGGTCTCAGACCTACGCCTACTATTCACCATGCATCTTATTCAAAAAGGAATCGGCTCGGATGACGATTTTAATCGTAAAAAATGGGGGAAATATCCCTTTTAAGGGTTTGAGGAGCCAAAATTCATCGTCTAAACAGTTAATACAATATATATTAAGGTATAATTAATTGTTTAGATAGGGGTCTATGGAGGTTGGGTTCAACGATCAGTTTGCCCGCTTCATAGCGGCTCAGATTAACGAGCGTGCGCGACACAACACCAGCCTATTGTCGTGAGCCTGAAGAGAACGAAGTCCTTCATTGAGTCAGACGCATACTGCGACACGAAGTACTGCTGGAGGTGAGAGGCTAATTTTCCTCTTCCTCGTCGGATTCGGGTTTCAGGGCCGCGCCTTCGGTCTTCTTCCCGAAGCCAACGATGAGGTCCACTAGCTGCTTCTGGTCGACCTCAGCACGGCTCCTCCAATCCATGTATAGGACGCCCTTCTCATCCTCCCCGAGGTAACCCTGCTGGATATATCGGTCGATGCTCATCTTAACGCGCCACCCGGGGAGTTTCTCCTGAAGGATCTTCTCAACGTCTGTGCGTGGCGCTTTCCCCTGCTTCGAGATTATGTAGGCTATTGCGACGGCAAGGCCAGCGATGTCGTCAACGCGCCAACCGATGGTTTTGGCGGACTTCTGGTCGATTCCGCTACGCATTGTAATATAGTATCGCGCGTCGGCTAGCTGAGTCTGGTCGGGGTCGGCGATGTTAGTTTCCTCTAGTACCCGTGTAACTTGAAGGTCGAAGGGGTGGAGTTGCTTGTCGAGCACCTCTAAGACGTTCTGCCAGTCTGGTCCGAGTTCCTGTCGGAGTTCCCAGCCACGTACGCCTGGCAACCTATGGTGCTGGAAGAATAATAGGTGGACAGCGTCCTTGAGCTTTCGGGCGTAGCCGGCTTCAGATCTTACTCTTTTCGCCATATTTTCCACTCCTCGTAGTCGACCAGCGTGGGAATGCTGATTCTCGCCTGTTCCGGGTCTGGAAGGGGCTCCGTATTGTGTATTATCTCTACCTTCTCGCCGAACCTATCAGACTCGATGTTGGCATAACCGTATCCTACCAGGAAGACGGTGAGGTAGCTGCGCTTGACGGTCTCCTCGTAGGTGTCTGCACCTATCCAGTCCCAATAGGCGATGCGCCCCCCATTACCAACGCGTTCCCCAAGTTCCTTCCAGAAAGACTCGATGATGTTGGCGAATCCCTCCAAGGGAAGGTAGCCTAGAGCTCGAGCCTCGTCAAGGGTAGCGCTTCCAGCATCGACGAGTTGGAGGTCGGGTTCCCTCCACCTCTCAGTAAGGGGGATGAGGTCTGTCCAGTAGCCGAGGCTCCCCGCAAGGGTCTTTGCGGATAACTGCTCCATCTGCACCATCGGGTGCCAACTCTTTAGGAAGCTGTCAGCGATGGCTGAGATATCCATACGTTGTATCTGCTGGTTGAGGAGGAAGGGGTCCTTGTAGAGGGTGGTACTCTGGTGCTGTATCCAGTCATTCTGGCTCTGGAGGACGTTGGTTAG